>NZ_CAJYES010000242.1 GCF_913773995.1 uncultured Pseudacidovorax sp. | reverse complement strand
CAGCGCCAGACTGAAGACGGGCCGCGCCGTGCCGTTGGCCGCATGGGCCTGCGCCCAGTGGCGCAACTCGTCGACCGCCTGTCCTTCCCGCAGCGGCGGCAGTGCGTTGGCGGGAATGGCATGCAGCCGGGCGAGCGCCGCGGCGCAGTCCCGCAGCAGTTGGCCATGGGCGGCCACCAGCGCAGGCTCGCGCACGATGCGCGGCCCGGCGGTCTCGCCCGCCACATGGGCCATCACGTAGCCCGAGCCCAGACCTTCTTCCTCGGCCAGCTCGCTGAACACCTGCGGCACCGGCACGCCTTGGCCGCCGGCCAGGCGCAGCAGTGCGGCCTCGGCCGGCATCCCGGCACTCATCGCCTGGCTTTCCCGACTCCACAGTCTCGCCCGGCGCAGCACGCGGGGCTCGAGCGTGCCGGCACGGCAGGCCTCGAAGGTCCAGATCTCCTGGCTGGCGCCGGTGGTCACGGGCCGCAGCGCCTCCACGGCGTCGATGGCCGGATCGTGCGCGCGCAGGTGGCGCAGCAGCGCGGGCGCCAGCGTGTCGTCGGCGGCGGTGCTCACCATCCCGCGGCCATGCCTTCGAAGCGGCCCTGCGCATCGACATGGTCCATGTACTCGGCCAGGCCCCAACCCTCGCGGCCGCCGCAGCGGTAGCGCGTGAGGCTTTCCATGATGCGGGTGCGGTCGCTGCGGCCGTCGGCCAGCCGGCGCACATGGCGGCAGGGCAAGGCGTTCACCGTCTCGCCCTCGACCTGGTGCTTCCGGCCGCGCTCGTCGACGAAGCGCAGGTGGAAGCCGGCCGGGTAGCCATCGGCGCCGTAGCGGCTTTCCAGCGCGATCTCCTCCACATGCAGCAGCGCGGGCCCGCCGTCGTGCAGGTAGCCGGTCTTGAGCAGGCGTCCGTCGGCCTGGCGCACCACCATCAGGCAGAAGGCGAAGTCCGCGCCGAAGGTACACGGGAACCAGCGGTACCAGGGAATGGCCTGCCAGATGCGCGGCCCCCAGGAATGGTCGATGAGGCCATGGCCCTGCAGCGTCCACGATTCACCACCCACGGTGATGCGGCCCTGGCCGCGCAGCGACTGGTCGATGTGGGCGCGGGCGAAGTAGCGGCCCTCGCCTTCGTCGTAGGGCTGGCCGGCGTCGTCCAGCAGTTCGCCGCCATGCGGCGGCGCCACGGCGTCGAGCAACAGATCGACCTCGCAGTCCACCGCGGGATGCGCCTGGAAGGCCGCACGTGGGTCTTCCATCAGCGCGCCGTGCGGCAGCACATGCAGCGGCCCGCGGTAGGTGAGCCGACGCTGCGCGAAGGGTTCGATGACCCCGAAGTGCAGGCCCGCCGCTTCGGCACGCAGCGGATCCACGCCCTGCGGCCGCGCGTGGTGAAAGCCCACGCGCCCGTCCGGCAGGTAGAGGCACACGGTCATCTCGCCGAAGCCCTGGTTGGCCCGTTGGCCCACGCGGAACCAGCCGCCCAGGCCCTGCGCGCCATCGACCAGATGCAGATAGCGGCTCTCGTTGAAGAAAGGATGCACCTCCACCGGATGGTTGAAGTCGTCCTCCGGCCGCAGCGAGCGCACCGGGCGGAAGCGGCCGGAGTAGTCCATGCGCTCGCGCCTGCCCTCAGGCCGGGTGGTAGCGCCCGCCGCTTGCGGCCAGCTCGCGCAGCGCGGGTGGCACCTCGAAGCGCTCGCCATGCCGGCGGGCCAGCCGGTCGCAGGCCTCGACGAAGGCGGCCGGCCCGACGGTGTCGATCTGGCCCAGCGCCCCGCCCAGCACGGCCGGGAAGCCCCAGCCCAGCAGCGAACCCACGTCCGCGTCGCGCGGACTGACGATGCCCTCGGCCACGCAGCGCGCCGCCTCCAGCGACTGCGAGTACATCAGCCGCTCTCGCACTTCCTCCACCGTAGGCTGCTCGGCCGCGCGCGGAAAGACCTCCGCGAGACCGGGCCACAGCTGCCTGGCCCCCTCGGCCGGATAGTCGTAGAAGCCCTGCCCCACCTTGCGGCCCAGCCGTCCCAGGCGCTCGACCATGGTGGTCAGCACATGGTCCTGCGGCTGCTCGCGGTACGCCGCGCCCTGGTCGGCGCGCAGCTGCTTCATGGCCTTGTGCAGCAGTTCGGCCGACACCTCGTCGATCAGCGCCAGCGGCGGCATGGGCATGCCCGCCTGCCGGCCGGCGTTCTCGATCAGCACCGGGTCCACGCCCTCGCCCAGCATCGTCATGGCCTCGTAGGGGAACATGGCGAAGGCGCGGTTGGCATAGAAGGATGGGCAGTCGTTGACCACGATGGGCGTCTTGCGGATGCGCTTGGCGAAGTCCAGCGCATGGGCGATGGTCTCCTCGCTCGTCCGCGCGCCGCGGATCACCTCCAGCAGCGGCATCTTCTCCACCGGCGAGAAGAAATGCAGGCCCACGAACTGCGCCGGCCGCGAGGAGACCTCGGCCAGCCCCGTGATGGGCAGCGTCGACGTGTTGGTGGCGAAGATCGCGTCCGCATCCATGGCCGCCTCGGCGCGGCGCGTGACCTCGGCCTTGACGGCGCGGTCCTCGAACACGGCCTCGATCACCAGCTGGCAGCCGGCGAGCTGCGCATAGTCGGTCGTGCAGCGCACGCGGGCCAGTGTCGCGTCGCGCTTTTCCACGGCGAGCCGGCCCTTGGCCACCTGCGCGTCCATGATCTTCGCGCCATAGGCCTTGCCCTTCTGGGCCGCCTCGATGCTGGTGTCCAGCAGCACCACCTCCAGCCCGGCCTGCGCCGACACATGGGCCAGTCCCGCCCCCATCATGCCGGCGCCGAGCACCGCGATGCGCGAGTAGCTGCGCACCGGCACGCCGCGCGGCCTGTCGGCCAGGCGGTTCGCCTCGCCCATGGCGTAGAACAACGTGCGGATCATGTTCTTGGTGGCCTGCGAGGTGGCCAGGCGCGCGAACTGGCGCTGCTCGATCCGCAGGCCCGTGTCGATGTCCACCTGGCAGCCGTCGTACACGCAGGCCAGGATGGCCTCGGGCGCCGGATACAGGCCCTGCGTCTTCTGCAGCAGCCCGCCGCCCACGCCGAAGAAAAGCTGCGTGGGCCCGGGCGTCTGCGGCGAGCCGCCCGGGAACTTGAAGCCCTTGGCGTCCCAGGGCTTGACCGTGGCCGCGGCCCCTTCGGCGAGCAGCCATTCGCGGGCCCGGGCCAGCAGCTGGTCGGCGGGCACCACCTCGTCGACGATGCCGGCGGCCAGCGCGGCGGCCGGACTGACCTTGCGGCCTTCCAGCAGGTAGGGCAGCGCATTCTTGATGCCGATCATGCGCGGCAGCCGCTGCGTGCCGCCGGCCGCGGGCAGCAGGCCCAGCGTCACTTCTGGCAGGCCGAACTGCGCCTGCGGGTTGTCGGCGGCGATGCGGCGATGGCAGGCCAGGCACAGCTCCAGCCCGCCGCCCAGCGCCGTGCCGTTGATGGCGGCGACGAAGGGCTTGCCACCGGTCTCCAGCCGGCGCAGCGTGGCGCTCACCGGGCCCGAAGCGGCAAAGGATTGCTGCGCGTCGGCGATGCCGCGGATCAGGTCCAGGTCGCCGCCGGCCACGAACTCCGGCCGCGCCGAGGTCACGATGGCGCCCTTGACGGCCGGGTCTTCCAGCACGCGCCGCACGGCGGCGTCGAAGGCCGCCGTGCTCTCGGCGTTCATCACGTTCATCGGCCGGTCGGCCACGTTCCAGCGCAGGGTGGCAATGCCGTCCGCGTCCACCTGGTAGTCGATCATGTCCATGTGCTCCTTGCTCCTCACACCCGCTCGATCACCATCACCGAACCCATGCCGCCGCCCACGCACAGCGTGACCAGTCCGGTGGTCAGGTCGCGGCGCTCCAGTTCGTCCAGCACCGTGCCCAGCAGCATGCCGCCTGTGGCGCCCAGCGGATGACCCATGGCGATCGCACCGCCGTTGACGTTGACCTTGTCGTGCGGCACGCCCAGCGCTTCCATGAAGCGCAGCACCACGGCCGCGAAGGCCTCGTTGCATTCGAAGAGGTCGATGTCGCTGGCCGTCATGCCGGCGCGGCGCAGCGCGGCCTCGGCGGCGGCAGCCGGCGCGGTGAGCATGATGGTGGGCTCGCTGCCCATGGCACCGAAGCTGCGCACGCGGGCGCGCGGCCTGACGCCCAGCCGGTCGGCCATGGCGCGGCTGCCGATCAGCACCGCCGAGGCGCCATCGACGATGCCAGAGGAATTGCCGGCATGGTGCACATGCGCGATGGCGCCCACCTGCGGATAGCGCTGGATGGCGACGGCGTCGAAGCCCATCTTCTCGCCCAGCTGCGTGAAGGAGGGCTCCAGCTGCGCCAGCGACTCGACCGTGGTGTCGCCGCGCACATGCTCGTCGCGGTCCAGCAGCAGGTTGCCGTGCATGTCCTTGACCGGCACCACCGAGCGGGCGAAGCGGCCTTCCGCCCAGGCCGCCGCGGCACGGCGCTGGCTCTCGGCGGCGTAGGCGTCCACGTCGCGGCGGCTGGAGCCGTGCAGCGAGGCGATCAGGTCGGCCGAGATGCCCTGCGGGACGAGGCGATTGGGCAGCGTGATCTGCGGATCGGTCACCCAGGCACCGCCGCCGGCGAACATGGGCACGCGCGACATGCTCTCCACGCCTCCGCCGATCATCAGATCGGCCTGGCCGGCCATGACCATCGCCGAGGCGAAGCTGCACGCCTCCAGGCCCGAGCCGCAGAAGCGGTTGAGCTGCACGCCCGGCACCTCGCGGAAGCCCGGCGTGGCCAGCGTGGCGGCCTTGGCGATGTTGGAGGCCTGCTCCAGCGAGGGCTCGCCGCAGCCGAGGATCACGTCGTTGATCTGCTCGGGCGCGAAGCCGTTGCGCGTGCGCAGCGCGTCCAGGGTCACGGCCGCCAGCCGGGCGGGCGGCACTTCGTGCAGGCGTCCGCTGGCGCGGCCCTTGCCGCGCGGCGTGCGCACGGCGTCGAGGATGAAGGCGTCGGTCATGGGTTCGAAGGGAGCGTAGAAAAGAAGGAGCGGCCGGTCATCGGCCCTGGAACTGCGGTTTGCGTCGCTGCTGGAAGGCAGCGATGCCTTCGCGCAGGTCGGCGGTGGCGAAGACCTGCTGCAGTTGCCGGCCCTCGTGCGCCACCATGGCGTCGAAGTCGCCGCCCTGCAGCAGCAACTGTTTGCTGAGGGCGAAGGCGCGGGTGGGGCCCTGCGCGATGTCCTGGGCCAGCTGCCGTGCCTCGGCGGGCAGCTCGGCCGCCGGCAGCGCGCGGTTGACCAGGCGCAGGGCCGCGGCCTCGCCGCCCTTGAGCAGCCGGCCGGTGTAGATCAGCTCGCTTGCCAGGCCCAGGCCCAGGCGGCTCAGCAAGTGGTGGTGGGTGCCGCTGTCGGGCACCATGCCCAGGTTGCGGAAGGGGCTGCCCAGCAGCGCGTCTTCCGCGGCCAGCACGATGTCGCAGCACAGCGCCAGGCCGAAGCCGAAGCCCAGCGCGGGGCCGGCCACCTCGGCCACCGTGGGCACGGGCAGTTCGCGCAGCTGGCGCAGCAGCGGGCCCACCACCTCGGCGATCACGGCCATCGGGTCCGAGTCGCCCGGCCGGATCGAGGCCACGTCCCAGCCCGCGCAGAAGACCGCGCCGGCGCCGCGCAGCAGCACGGCGCGCGCGCCGTCGGCCAGCGCGCCGTCGAGCGCTGCCGACAGGGCCTGCGCGTTCCCGGTGCGGAAGCTGTTCTTGGGTTGCGGCAGGTCGAGCTCGACCACCGCCAGCGGGCCATCGTGGCGCACGGCGATGCCGTCGCGGGCGAAAGAGGCCTTGGTTTCGGATTCGCTCATGCGCTGTCCTTCAAAGATCGCGGGCGATCAGTTCCTTCATGATTTCGTTGGTGCCGCCGTAGATGCGCTGGGCGCGCGCATCGACATAGGCGCGGCCGATGGGCACCTCGGCCATGAAGCCGTAGCCGCCGTGCAACTGCACGCAGGCATCCACCACGCGGCCCTGCAGGTCGCTGCACCAGTACTTGGCCATCGAGGCGGCCTGCGCATCCAGGCGGCCGGCCATCAGGTCCGCCAGGCAGCGCTCCACGAAGGTGCGGCCGATGCGGATCTCGGTCTTGAGCTCGGCCAGCAGGAAGCGCGTGTGCTGGAAGTCCGCCACGGCCTGGCCGAAGGCGCGGCGGTCGCGCACATAGGCCAGGGTCTGGCGGTAGGCGTCCTCGGCGGCGGCCACGGCGGAGACGGCGATCTGCAGCCGCTCCCAGGGCAGCTCCTTCATCAGGTAGACGAAGCCCTGGCCGCGTTCGCCCAGCAACTGGTCGGCAGGCACGCGCACGTCCTCGAAGAAGAGCTCGCCCGTGTCCTGGGACTTGAGGCCGATCTTCTTGAGCGGCTGGCCCTTGCGCACGCCGGGCAGCGTGGTGTCCACCACCAGCAGGCTGATGCCGCGTGCCCCCGCATCGGGCTCGGTGCGGGCCACGACGATGACCAGGTCGCAGGTGGTGGCGTTGGAGATGAAGGTCTTGGCGCCGTTGAGCCGCCAGTGCCCGTCCTCCAGCACCGCATGCGTGCGGATGGCCTTGACGTCGGAGCCACCGTCGGGCTCGGTCATGGCCAAGGCGCCGATGGCCTCGCCCGTGACCATGCGCGGCAGCCATTGCGCCTGCAGCGCCGGGCTGGCGAAGTGCAGCAGGTAGTTGGTGACGATCTCGGAGTGCATCGTCAGCGACAGGCCAAAGTTGCTGTACGGCGCAGCTTCCTCCAGCAGCACGGCCGAATACAGCAGGTCCGCCCCCGGGCCGCCCAGCGCCTCGGGCACGGTGGGGCACAGCAGGCCCAGCTCGCCAGCCTCACGGAAGATGCTGCGGTCGAAGCAGCCGCGCTCGGCCCACCGGTCCAGCTGCGGGCCGACCCGCTCGGCCATGAAGCGGCGTACGGTGTCGCGCAAGAGTTCGTGGTCGGGGCGGTAGAGCTCGCTCGTCTGCGTCATGCGTCGCAGTGTCGAAAGCGCGGGCCGCGGGGGTATCGTCGCTTGCGACGAGATTGCGACCCCCGCCGGGGTCGAAAGCGTCCGCTCAGGGAATCAGACCCGCCTTGCGCGTGAGCGCGATGGCTTCCATGCGGTTGCGCGCATCGAGCTTGACGTTGATGTTGCGCAGGTGCGTGCGCACCGTGGTCTCGGCCACGAACAGCCGCTCGGCGATGTCGTCGTTCGACAGGCCTTCGGCCGCCAGGCGCATCACCTGAATCTCCTTGCGCGTGAGCAGCTCGCTGGCGGCAGCGGCGCTGCGCAGCCCGGGCGCCTCGGCCGGCCGGCTCTCGGCTGCGGCGGCGGGCGGCTCCTGCAGCAGGCGGTCCATGAAGGCCAGCGGCGCATCGGCACTGCCCTCCCCCGCGCCATCGAGCAGCACGGTCGGCACGGCCCGCAGGTCGCGCAGCAGTGTCATCAGGTAGGCGTCTTCGTCGAGGAAGGCGCGCACATAGCCTTCCGCGGCAGCCTGGCGCACCGCCTTCGCCAGCACGCGCATCGCCTTGTTGCGCTGCTCCAGCCGGTACAGGGCCTGGGCCAGCAGCAGCCGCAAGGTGAGCGCGCGGCGCTCGCGGTGGGCGCGCTCGGCCGCATCCAGCTGGCGGCGCAGCAGCTCCGCCACCTCCTCCGCATGGCCGCTGGCGATGGCCCAGCGCGCCAGGCCCAGGTCGTGGGTCTCCACCTCGTTGGCGCGCAGCGACAGCCGGCTCACGCGCCGCCACAGCGCCTTGTCGTTGCAGCGCTCCAGCTCGGCATGGGCCTGGGCCAGGCGACCTTCCACCACCAGCGAGCGGGCCCGCTCCAGGCGCGCACAGGCCACCACACGCGACAGGCCCTCGCGATGGCCGATGTGCTCCAGCTCGGTCAGGAGGCGCTGTGCGCGGTCGGCGTCGCCCTGCCCGCGCGCGATGCGGGCCATGACGATGTGCGCACCGATGAGCTGGTCCGGAATGCCCACGCGGCGGATCAGGGGGATGTAGACCGCCAGCAGGCGCTCGGCCTGCTCGCACTGGTCGGCCTCGTACAGCGCCTCGGCCAGCAGCACGCCGGCCATGGCATTGCCGTTGGTGGCGCGGGTGGAATCGGCGGCGCCCGCACTCACGGCCAGACGCAGGCGCGCCAGGGCCTTGTGCAGGCGCCCCTGCGTCAGGTCGACGGCGCCTTCGGCCGCTTCGGAGATGGCGAAGTTGAAGCTGCTGGCATGCGCCGGCTGGCGGCTGCGCGCGGCATCGGCCAGACGCAGGGCCTCGGGATAGCGGCCGGCGATCATCGAGAGGTTGGCCAGCACCACTTCGAGAAAGCTGCGCGCGAAGCTGGCGCTGGACGGCAGCGCCTTGAGCAGCGGCGCCACGCTGTCCATGGCCTCGTCGGTGCGGTCGGTGAGCACCATCAGCAGTGGCTGCAGGGCGAGCAGGATGGCACGGCTGTGCGGATCGTCGTGCACGTCCGGCCCCAGCGCATCGGCCAGCGGACCGGCGGCGCGCGGGCCGTCGGCCTGGCACACGGCCCAGGCATGCACCACCTGCAGCAGCGGCTGGTCACGCAGCTGACCGGCCTTGTGCAGCGGATCGAGCCAGCGCGAGAGCATCCGCACCCGCCCCTGATCGAGCAGCGGCTGCGCATGCGCGCGCAGCAGCGGCAACGCAAAGCCCAGGTCGCCCGCGGCCAAGCCATGGTCGATGGCCGGCACCGGCCTTGCGCTGGCCAGGAACCAGTCGGCCGCGGCCCGGTGCAGCACGGCGATGCGCCCCGGATGCTGGCGCCGCAGCTGCGCCCGCAGGAACTCCGCGAACATGCCGTGATAGCGGAACTCGCTGCGGTCGGCCTGCAAGGGAATGAGGAACAGGTGCGCCTGGTCGATGGCCCGCAGCAGTTCGGCGCTGTCGTGCTGCTCGCCCACCGCCACGCACACGGCATCGCAGAGCGAGGCATCGAGGCGTGCCAGGATGCTGGTGTTGAGCAGGAAGGCGCGCACGGTCTCGCTCTGGCGGGCCAGCACATCCTCCATCAGGTAGTCCATGACGGCGGCATTGGAGCCCGAGAAGCCGGCGATGAAGCGGCCGGGCTCGTCGCGGTCTTCCAGCGTCACCGAAGCCAGCCACAGCGCCGCCACCCAGCCCTCGGTGCTGCGATGCAGGCGGCGGATGTCCTCCGGCTGCAGGGCCAGGCCGCGGCGCTCGCGCAGGTAGCCGTCGACCTCGGCCTCGGAAAAGCGCAGCTGCTCCGGCTCGATCTCCAGCAGACGGCCGCGGGCCCGCAGCCGGCCCAGGCCCAGCTCGGGCGCGCCGCGCGAACCGGCGATCAGCTGCGCGCCGCGCGGCAGCTGCGCGATCAGCTCCTGCAGCAGGCCCAGGCCCACGGCGCCCTGCAGCTCCTCCAGGTCGTCGAGGAAGAGTGCGAAGGGCGCGGGATGCGCGGCCACCGCATCGATGAGCGCGAAGGCCAGTTCGTCGGCGCCGGCCGGGCCGGCGGGCTGCAGGCGGCGCAGGGCGGGGATGAGCGGCTCCAGCGCCGCGATCAGCACGGCCAGCAGCCGGCCCACGTCGTTGTCGGCCCGGTCCAGCGTCAGCCAGGCGTGGGGCAGGCCGGTCTCCTCGAAGCGGCGACGCACCTGCAGCATGACGGTGGTCTTGCCGAAGCCGGCCGGCGCGCGCAGCAGCACGAGGCGCGCAGCGCCGGCGTTGAAGATGCGTTCGCACACCTCGGTGCGTGGCAGCTCGAAGGCGGTGTCCAGCGGCGGACGCAGCTTGCCGGCCAGCGGCACCGGCAGCGGTGCGGCGGGCGCGGGCGCTGGCGCTGACGCGCCGGCATCGGCGATT
>NZ_CAJYES010000241.1 GCF_913773995.1 uncultured Pseudacidovorax sp. | reverse complement strand
CTGTTCTTCCGACTGATCGCCCGCGCCGGGCCGGCCAAGGCCCTGACGGTGACCTTCCTCGTGCCGGTGTTCGCCGTGTTCTACGGCTGGCTGCTGCTGGGGGAACGCGTGACCGCCTGGATGCTGGGCTGCGCGCTGGTGATCGTGTGCGGCGTGGCACTGTCTAGCGGGCTCGTGCGGCTGCCGCGGTGGCGACGTGCTGCCTAGGGATGCGCTTCACGAGTGCGCGCGCCGGAGGCATCTGCGGACTCGGGCGATCTGCGTCGTTGCCCGGCTGCGTGACACAATCATGCTACAGCCCAGTGGAGCGCCCTCCGATGTCGACCACCACCATCCGCCTTGAAGAACAGCTGAAGGCGCGCATCGCGCGAGCGGCAGCGCGCGCCGGCAAATCGCCGCACGCCTTCATCCTCGACGCGCTCGCAAACACCGTCGAACACGACGAGATCGATGCCGAACTGCACCGCACCGCCGAAGAGCGTTGGGCGAACATTCAGCACACGGGGGCAACGGTGCCCTGGTCGGAAGCCAAGGCCTACATCCAGGCACGGGCCACCGGCAAGAAGGCCGCTCGCCCGGCCGCACGCAAGCCGCCACGCTGAACGTCGCCGTGACCCGCATCGAACTGGCGCCCGAGGTGCTGGACGATCTGGAGCATTTCGTCGAACACCTTGAGCAGCACGGCGCTGACGGACGACCTGAGCGGATGCAGGAAATCCTCGAAGCCTTCGACGTACTTGCACACAGCCCGGCCATTGGCCGTCCGGTCGAGGACGGCAAGCGTGAACTCGTGATCGGCAAGGGCAGCCGTGGGTATGCCGCGCTGTACCGGTACGTCGCCTCCGTCGACATCGTCTTCGTCCTTGCGCTGCGGGCCCGACGGGAAGCCGGCTTCAAGCATTGAGCCGAACGTCCCCGCTTTCCTAGTCAGTCGCCGCAGCCAGGAACGGCATCACCCGCGCCAGCAGCGCCTCGGGCGCCTCTTCGGCGATGTAGTGGCCACAAGGCAGCGGGCCGCCCTGCACATCCACCGCCACACGCTGCCATTCGGCCAGGGGCTGGAAGCAGCGGTGCACCACGCCCTCCTCGCCCCATAGCGCCAGCAACGGCACCTGGAGCTTGCGGCCGGCGTCGCGGTCCGCTCGGTCGTGGTCGAGGTCGATGGTGGCAGCGGCGCGATAGTCCTCACAGGTGGCATGCGCCGCGCCGGGCAGCGCAATGCAGCGTTGGTATTCGGCCAGGGCGCGCGGATCGAAGGGGGCCAGGCCCGCGCTGCGCTTGCCCATCAGGTCGGTGATGTAGCGGGCCGGATCGGCTTCGATCAGGCGCTCCGGCAAGGGCGCCGGCTGGATGAGGAAGAACCAGTGCCAATAGGCGCGTGCGAAGGCTTCGTTGGTCTGCTCGTACATGGCCAGCGTCGGCGCGATGTCCAGCGTCACCAGGCGACGCACGGCCTGCGGATGGTCCATGGCCAGCCGGTGGGCCACGCGGGCGCCACGGTCATGCGCGAGGACGAGGAAGCGCTTGAAGCCCAGCGTGCGCATCAGCGTCACCTGGTCCTGCGCCATGGCGCGCTTGGCGTAGTTGGCGTGGTCGGGAAGGCCGGCCGGCTTGGAGGAGTCGCCATAGCCGCGGATGTCGGCCGCGACGAGGGTGTAGCGTTGAGCCAGCGTGGGCGCCACCTTGTGCCAGATGGCGCGGGTCTGCGGATGGCCGTGCAGCAGCAGCAGTGGGGGGCCGGAGCCGCCGATGGTGGCGGCGATTTCGATGCCGTCGCCGACGTCGACGCAGCGTTCTTCGAATCCGGGAAAGAGCGGGGTCATGCAGGGAGTCTCCTAGGGACAGCCCTGCATGGTAGGCGCGCGCCCCGCGGCGCGCAGCGCGTCAGCGGTAGCGCGGGTCGTTGGGGCGCGCGTCGTAGCGGTTCGGCACGCCATCACCATCGCGATCGCGGTCATAGCGGTTGGGCACGCCGTCGCGGTCCCGGTCGCGGTAGGCGCCCGGCGGCGGGCCCGAGGGCGGGGGCGGCGGAGGCGCGACGATGCAGCCGGTCAGGGTGACGGCCAACAGGCCGAGCAGCAGGGGTGTCTTGATCTTCATGGGGAGGCTCCTTGCGGCGATGCCGCTGGCGGCAGACTGCCGCCCGGCCCCGGCAGGGTCTGTCGGACGCCGCCGCCCACGGCCGGCTGGCTCAGGCCGACGTGTGGCGGACCTGCGCCGCCTCCAGCAATGCAGCAAGCGCAGGCGGCAGTCCCTGGTGCGGCTTGGCCGGCGGCGGCGCCATGCTGCCGCGCCGGGCCGCGCCTGGCTGCAGTCCGTGGAGCATCTCGGCCTGCCGAACGGCGCTGGAAACCCCATCGACCACCGGCACCGGCAGGCGCCCCGCGAGCTGGCGCGCCAGCCCTGCCAAAGGGGCGCCGGCCAGGATCAGCACATCGGCCCCATCCTCGTCCACGGCACGTGCGCACAAGTCCAGCAGCGCCTGGCTGTGATCGTCCTGGATGCCGTCGATGCGCGCCAGCGGCCGGTCGAGCGCACGGATGCTGGCCAGCCGGCCCTCCAGCCCGTTGGCCTGCACCACCTCGCGATACCAGGCCTGGATGCGCTGGGAGATGGCGATGATCGAGAAGCGCGGGCCCAGCAGGCACGCACTCGCCAGGGCCGATTCGGTGAGTCCCAACACCGGCATCGGCAGCACCTCGCGCAGCGCCGCGAGGCCCGGGTCACCGAAAGCGGCCACGATCACCGCGTCGTGGCCCGCCGCATGCTCGGCCGCGACGTTGGCCGCCGCATAGGCGCCCACCATGGCCTCGAACCGGGTCTCGATGTAGGCCACGCCGAAGGGGGCGGTGTGCAGCGTGAGTTCGGTGCCCGGGCTCGCGCTGCGCGCCGCCTCGCTGCCGATGAGGGCCGTGACGCTGTCGGAGATGTTGGGGTTGATGACCAGGATGCGCATGGGTCCGATCATCCCCGGCGGCGTGGCACCAGCGTGGGCGTGCCGCAGTGCAGGAAGCGCCCTGAGCCCTGGCGGCCGGTGAAGTCCCGGCCGTCCCAGACCACGGCGCCGCGTGCGAGCGTCATGCCGGGCCAGGCCGTCAGGTGCATGCCTTCGTAGGGCGTGTAGTCCACGTTGTGGTGCAGCTGGGCGTTGCTCAGCACGAACTCGCGCTCGTCCCAGATCACGATATCGGCATCGGCCCCCACGGCCAGGCTGCCCTTGCGCGGATGCAGGCCGTAGGCCTTGGCCGGGTTGGTGGACGTCAGCTCGACGAACTTCTGCGGCGTGATGCGCCCCGCCATCACACCTTCGGACCACAGCAGCGCCATGCGCGTCTCGATGCCCGGGATGCCGTTGGGAATGTGACGGAAGCCCACTTCCTCGCCACCCGGCTTCTTGCCCTCCGTGCCGTCGAACTTGTAGGGCGCGTGGTCGGACGAGAACACGGTGAACAGGCCATCGGCGAGGCCGTTCCAGATCACCTGCTGGTTGCTCTTGTCGCGCGGCGGCGGGCTGCAGACGCACTTGGCGCCGTGGTAGCTGTCGTCGATGCCCAGGTCCTCGGCGGTGAGGAAGAGGTACTGCGGACAGGTCTCGGCGAAGACGTTCAGGCCGTGGGCGCGGGCCCAGCGGATCTGCTCGACCGCCTCACGTCCGGAGACATGCACGATGAGGATGGGCACGTCCACCAGTTCCGACAGCGCGATGGCCCGGTGCGTGGCCTCGCGCTCGACCAGCATGGGCCGCGCATGCGCATGCCAGCGCGGCGCGGTGCGACCGGCGGACTCCAGTCGCTTGGTGAGCCATTCGATGCAGTCGGCGTTCTCGGCATGGATCATGGCCATGGCGCCGTGCTCGCGCGCCACGGACAGCACGTCCAGGATCTGCCCGTCGTTCAGCTTCAGGCTGTCGTAGGTCATGTAAATCTTGAACGAGGTGTAGCCCTCGCGGATCAGCGCCGGCAGTTCTTCTTCGAGCACCGTGGGCGTGGGATCGCTCACGATCAGGTGGAAGCTGTAGTCCACGTGCGCTTTGCCTTCCGCACGCTGGTGGTAGTCGGCCACCGCGTCGCGCAGCGACTGGCCCTTGTGCTGCAGCGCGAAGGGAATCACGGTGGTCGTGCCGCCGCAGGCTGCGGAGCGTGTGCCGGTGTCGAAGTCGTCGGCCATCACCACCGGCGGCGGCTCGGGCTGATCGAGATGGCAGTGCGCGTCGACGCCGCCGGGCGTCACATGGCGGCCGGCCGCGTCGATCTCACGCGCCCCGGCCGGCAGGTGCTGGCCCAACTGCACGATGCGGCCGTCCTTCACGGCGATGTCGCAGTCGAAGATGTCGCTGGCCGTGACGGCGCGCGCGTTGCGGATGACGAGGTCGAAGGGTGACATGCGTGTCTCGTTGGGAAATCGGAAGGGATCAGGCGGCCATCCAGCCGCCATCGACCATGAGTTCGGCGCCGGTGATGAAGCGCGCCTCGGAACTTGCCAGGAAGAGCACGGCCTCGGCGACGTCCTCGGGCCGGCCCAGGCGGGGCCAGGGCGTGCGGCGGATGGCGCGCTCCATCACGACGGGGTCCAGGGCGCGGCCGCCCTGCCCCGTCTGGATCTTGCCGGGGGCCACGGCGTTGCAGGCGATCTGCTCGGCGGCATAGTCGGCCACCACCTGCCGGGTCATGTAGCCGATGCCGGCCTTGGTGACGCCATAGCCCAGGTCACCGGGCGCGGCGATCAGACCGTGCTGCGACGACAGGTTGACGATGCGGCCGCGCACCTCGTCCACCACGGCCTGCGTGCGCATCTGCCGCACGGCGGCGCGGCTGGCGCGGAAGGCGCCGCCGAGGTTGATGTCGAGCAGGCGCTGCCAGTCGGCGTCCTCCATGTCGGCCAGGGGCCGCGCATGGCGGATGCAGGCGTTGTTGACCAGCACGTCGAGCCGGCCCTGCCAGCGCACGGCTTCGGCCACGAGCGCATCGACCTGCTCGGTGCGGCTCACGTCGCAGTTCACGAAGCGGGCCTCGCCGCCTTCGGCCTCGATGGCCGCGAGCGTGGGCAGGCCGCCCTCGATGGGCTGCTCGGTGATGTCTGCCACGAGGACGAAGGCACCTTCGGCGGCGAGCCGTCGGGCGATGGCGCGGCCGATGCCGGAAGCGGCGCCGGTGACGATGCAGGTCTTGCCGGCCATGCGGCGGGCGGGGGTGGGCGCGATCTCAGGCATGGGCTGGCTCCGCGCTGCGCTGCAGCCAGGCGAGGAAGTCGACGCCGGCGCGCGGCAGGTCGTAGTGCGGCACGAAGCCGGTGTCGCGCCGCAGGGCCGTGATGTCCATGCTGGCGCGGTCGTAGTCGGCGTAGGGATCGACATTGGCCGTTTCGCCTTCGCTAGCGAGGGCCCACTCGGCGCCCTCGAAGCCCGGCTGCGTGCCGAGCCAGGCACACCAGTCGGCGACCGACCACTCGAAGCCGGCGGCCAGGTTGTAGATGGGCTGCGACGGCGCCTCGGTGTCGAGCAGCGCCGCGATGGCGGCGGCCGCATCGCGGACATAGAGCCAGTCGCGTCGCAGCGGTCGCGGCAGCCGAACTGGTTGATGGGCGCGCAACAGCCGCAAGGCCTGAAGCGGCGCACTGGGCGTGTCACGCACACCGGTATCGCGCTCCCAGGGGCCGAAGCAGGTGCCCAGGCGGCCGATGCGCAGGTCCATGCCCAGCAGGTCGGCCAGGCGCCGCGCGGCCGCTTCGGCCGCCATCTTGGAGATGCCGTACAGCCCCTCGGGCTGCAACGGCGTGTCGGTCTCGTGCAGGCGACCGGGCAGGCGCCCGCACGCGCCATAGGCCGAGCCAGAGCTGGCCAGCAGCACCCGCTGAACCCCCTGCGCGGCCGCCAGTCGCAGCGCCGTCGTCACAGCCACCAGGTTGACGGCGAAGATGCCTTCGGGCGCGCGCCGCTCGCGCTCGGCCGCCGCGGTGACGGCCGCCAGCAGGACCAGGCGATGCGGCCGATGCAGGGCCAGTGCGGCTTCCAGCGCTGCGGCATCGCCCACGTCGCCCCGCAAGGCGATGAAGCGCCCGGGCAGCGCGGCCAGCGCGCGCTGCGCCGCCTCGGGCAGCGGCGCCACATCCCAGCCGACCACCGTCTCGCCGCGGGCGAGCAGGTGCTCCACCAACGCAAGACCGACGAAACCCGCGGCCCCGGTGATGAAGGTGACCGATGCAGCCTCAGCCATGTGCGGCAGCGGTGGACGTCACGACCCCTTCAGGCCGCAGCAGTTGCAGGATGTGCCGCTTGTAGTCGTTGAAGCGCGGGCTGGTGGAATCGCGCGGACGCGGCAGGTCCACCTCGATCAACTCGCGGATGCGGCCCGGCCGCGCCGACATCACGGCGATGTGCGTGCCCAGCGCCAGCGATTCCTCGATGCCGTGCGTGACGAAGACGATGGTGCTCTGGCTGTCGCGCCAGATGCGCACCAGCTCGACATGCATGTCCATCTTGGTCTGCTCGTCCAGCGCGCCGAAGGGCTCGTCCATCAGGATCACCTCCGGATTCATCAGCAGTGCCCGGGCGATGCCCACACGCTGGTTCATGCCGCCCGACAGCTCGCTGGGAAAGTGGTTCTCGAAGCCGCGCAACCCCACCATGTCGATGAAGTGCTGCGCCTTCTTGCGGCGCTCGGCCTTGGGCTGGCCGCACATGGTGAGGTGGAAGGCCACGTTCTCCCAGACCGGCAGCCACGGCATCAGCGTGGGCTGCTGAAAGACCACCCCGCGGTCCACGCCCGGCGCCGTGACCGCCCGGCCGCCCACTGCCACCACGCCCCGCGTGGGATGGTCGAAGCCCGCGATCATGTTCAGCAGGGTGGACTTGCCGCAGCCGCTCGGGCCCAGCAGACAGAGGAACTCGTTGCGGCCCACGCTGAGGCTCACGTCGTCCAGCGCCTTGACGGCGCTGCCGCGACGCGGGTCCTCGAAATGGCGCGAGACGTTCTGGATGGTGATGAGGCTCATCGATCAGCCCTCCTTGGATTGCAGGGTGGAGCCTCGCTGCCAGCGCAGCACACGCGCCGACAGCAGCTTGATCAGCAGATCGCTGCAGTAGCCCAGCAGGCCGATGCTGGCCATGGCGGCGATGACGATGTCGTAGCGCAGGAAGTAGTACGAGTCCCAGAGCACGTAGCCCACGCCGCTCTTGACGGCCACCATCTCGGCCGTGACGGTCAGCATCCAGGCCGAGCCGATGGCGATGCGCAGGCCCGAGAAGATGCTGGGCAGCGCCGCCGGGAACACGATGTGCCGCAGCAGCAGCCGTGGCGTGCCGCCGGCCATGGCGCCCGCGCGCAGCAGGTTGCGGTCGCAGGTCTTCACGCCGTGGATGGTCGACAACAGCACCGGAAAGAACGAGCCCAGGAAGACCAGGAAGATCGCCGGCTTGTTGGCGATGCCGAACCAGATGATGGCCAGCGGAATCCAGGACACCGGCGGCACCGGCCGCAGCACCTGCAACAGCGGCTCGATCAGCTTCTCGATGGTGCGCGACCAGCCGATGGCCATGCCCAGGCCGATGCCCAGCGCCGCCGCCAGCGCGAAGCCGGCGAACACGCGGCCGGCGCTGGCCGCCACGTCGAAGAGCCAGTGCCCCGAATAGGTCTGCGTGTTGCCGTCGGTGCCGATCACCCAGTCGGCCCAGGCCACCAGCACCTGCGAGGGTGCCGGCAGCAGTGCGGGCGGCAGCACGCCCGAGCGGGAGAACAGCTCCCAGCCGATGAGCACCAGGGCCGGCACGATGGCGCGCTCGATGCGCCGGTACAGCCGCTTCCAGGCCGGCGTCGCGGCGGCGCGCGGCGCTGCAGGCCCGGCCGGCAGCGTGGTGGTGGAGGAGTCCGCCATCGTCGTCCCGCCCACGGCCTCAGTAGCCCAGCTGCGACTTGGGCTTGCCCGTCGCGGCCTCGAGGAAGCGGTAGTCGATGTTCTTCTCGACCGCCGCGGTCACGTCGTTGTTGATGTACTTGAGGTCGCGCATCATCTGCGCGATGGCCACGGCCGAGGCGCGGTGGATCTGGTAGTCGGGGTACAGGTTGGCGGCGGCGCCGGTGGCGATGGCCTTGTCCAGACCGGTCACCTTCTGGATGGTGTCGATGAACAGGCCCTTGTCCTTGGTCATCAGGTCGTTGACCTTGATGATGGAGCGCACCGTCTCTTCCACGGCCTTGGGCTTGCTGGCGATCACGTCGGAGCGGGTGACGATCAGATTGGTGAGCTTGCCGGCCGCCTGGTCATAGGGATAGGTGAAGAACTTGGCGGCCTTCACTTCGCGGATCTGGGTGGCGAAGGGGTCGACCGAGCAGATCAGCTCCACCTCGCCGCGGCGCAGGGCCTGCACATGGTCCGATGGGTTGGGGATGTTGATGAACTGGACGTCCTTGTTGATGTCGATGCCCTGCCTGGCGAAGGCGCCGCGCATGTGGATGTCCTGCGCATTGCCGCGCGAGGCGGCCACGCGGAAGGGCTTGCCCTGGGCCTTGTACTCGGCGATGACCTTCTTCAGGCCCGCCCAGTCGTTCTCGGCCACGGGCACGTCGTTGCCCACCAGGATCTGCGAGCCACCGTTGATCTGGCCCGAGATGGCGACCACGTCGAAGCCCTTGTCGAGCGCAGTGGCGTAGTGGAGGTAGGTGACCTGCGCGACGTCGATGCTCTTGGACAGCAAGGCCGTCAGCACGTCGTTGCCAGTGTTGAAGCCCGTGGCTTCGAGCTTGACCTTGGAGGCGTCGGCGTTCTGCGGCGTGAGGGCCAGCGGCGTGCAGTGCGCGCACTTGGCGTAGCCAAGCTTGATGGCGTCCTGCGCCTGGCCGGCAAGCGGCAGCAGGGCGGCGGCGGCCACCAGGAGGGGGGCGATGAATTGGCGCATGGGCATTCCCGGAAGGTTGAACAACAGGACCGGCGCGCAGCCGGATGACTGTCTTCAAGCAATGGGCGTGCCACTTTGTATCCAATCCATTGGCAGCCTGGATGCGTCTATTTATATGCAGCTACCCGCTTTCCCCAGAGAACCTCCAACGATTTCGCGCTTTGATTGGATACAGTTTTTCTTCTTGGTGCATCCACGCACCCCTTCGAGGCATGCGCCCCGCCCTTGACCGCCGGGCCAACGAAAACGGGCCCCGAAGGGCCCGTTGTGAGGAGTGTCGCCCCGTGCGGGGCGAGCCGGTCAGCGTGCCGGCGTGGCGACCTCGGACTGGATCTTCCAGGCCTGGCCTTCGCGCACGAAGCCCAGCGTCTTGTAGACCACGTCGTTGTAGTCGTCCGAGCGATAGGTCTGCTTGAACGAGGCCTGCGCGCCATTGGGGCCGTCCGGGCGCACCTGCACATCCTCCACCGTCACGCGGATCGGGCCGGGCTTGGTCACGCGGGTGGCGCGCAGCGACTTCCACGCCGGCACCGTGCCTTGCGCCGGGCGGAAGCTGGTGGCGTAGAAGCCCATGTACTTGTCCAGGTCCTTGGCCGACCAGGTGCGCGCCCAGTCCTGCACCGTGGGCAGCACACCGGAGATGTCGGCCGCGATCGGAGCGCCGGCCGGCAGCGGACGCGGCGCCGGCGAGGTCTGGCCCGGCGTGGGCTGCAGCGGCGGCCGGGAGGCCACCACGGCCGCGGTGTCCAGCACCTGCGGCGGCGTCATCTCGGTGCTGCACAGCACGGCCTCGTCCTCGGGCTGACCGCCTTCGGGCACTTCGGGGGCATCCACCATCAGCGGCTTCTGATTCAGCGCCGGCAGCAGGCCGTTGGTCTGCTGCAGCACGCGGTAGCCGGCCAGCAGGTAGTCGTAGCGCGCGTTCACCACGGCACGACGGGCCTGGAACACCTCGTTCTCGGTGTCCAGCAAGTCCAGCAGCGAGCGCTGGCCAATGTCGAATTGCTGGCGGAAGGCCTCGCGCGCCTTCTCGCTGGACAGCTGGTGCTGCTCCAGGTAGTTCAGCTGCTCGCGCAGGCGCCGCAGATCGTTGTAGGCGATGGTGGCCGTCTGGCGGATGTTGCGGCAGGCCAGGTCGCGCTGGTCCTGTGCGGCGTAGAAGTTCTCCTGCGCGGCGCGGGCGCGCGCATCGTCGGCGCCGCCGCGATACAGGTTGTAGTTCAGCACCACCTGCACCGAGCTGTTCTGCACGCGCTGCACCGTGTCGATGCCCGAGAGCTGCTTGTCGGTGCCGGCCTGCGCCACAAAGGCGACGGTGGGCGACTTGGCGGCCGTGCGCACGTCCAGGTCGGCACGGGCGGCACGGATGCCCGACACGGCCGACAGGAAGCCGGGGTTGCGGCGCATGGCCTCGTTGAGCACCTGCTGCGCCGCCGGCAGGTTGGCCGAGGTCTCGGGCACGGGCGACAGCTGCGCGGCGGGCAGTTGGCCCACCAGGCGCTGGAAGCGCTGCGTCACGTCGTGCAGGTTGGCGCTGTCTGTCAGCCAGTTGGACTGCGACAGGGCCGCGCGGCCCTGGGCCAGTTCCAGGTCCACGCGCTTGCCCACGCCGGCCGAGGCGCGGCGGTCGAGCTGCTCGCGCGTCTCGTTGTGGAAGCCCCAGTTGTCGGCGGCCAGGCGCTCGAGTTCGCGGTAGCGCGCCACGTCGATGTACGCCTGCACGGCCTGCAGCGCGATCTCGTCGCTGGCAGCCAGGTAGTCGTAGTAGCGGCTGAGCTTGGCGAAGCCGGCACGGCGCGTGTCGCTCGATGCGGCACCGCCGTCGAACAGCGTCTGGCGCAGCTGCAGGTTCGCACCCGGCCGGCTGTAGTTCTGGCTGTCGCTGCCGCTGATGCGGCTGCTCTGGTAGCCGGTGAAGGCCTGCAGGTCCACCTGGGGACGCAACGCGCTGCGCGCCACGGCCTGGTCGGCGTCCGATGCCTGGTACAGACGCAGGCGGGTGAGGACCTCGGGATTGCGGTTGATGGCCAGTCCCACAGCGTCGCCGAGGGATGCGGGCGGCACGGCGGTGGCGGCCGACGCGGTGGCGTCGACAGGCGCAGGAGCGGAGGCGGGACTGCTGGGCGTCTGAGCGACGGCGACGCTACAGGCCATCAGGGCGGCCACGGCAACAGGGCGGAAGGTCAGCATGGACATACGATCAATCAGGATCCCGGTTGGATTTGTAAAAAAAGATGGCGCGCGTCTGGTTTTTGTCAGGCACTGCTTCGCTGCACCGTGCATCTCTGTCGGCCATTTGCTGCAATCTAATAAATTATTCTACGTAGAGGTAACAGAGAGGTTAAGAATGTTGCAACATCTCGCTTACATTCGGAACTTTTCCGAGTCAGGCCCCTGAAAGAAGCGGCTTCGGCCCCCATTTTTCGTGCGGCCTGTGGTGTTTGCGCAACTCTTTCTGACGCAGCCTCCGTCAATCGGCGCCGGCTGGGTGGTCGCGCGTCGGTGGGGCGCGGCGCTGGCGTTCGGGCTTCTGCTCGCGCTGGGCGGCCCGGTGGGCGTCGGCGCCTGGGATGGCGCGCTCATGGAGCGCACCATGGTCCAGCGCTACGGGGCGTGGGGCCAGCAGGCCTTCACCGCATGGCGCGCGCTGGTCGACGGCGGCGCCCAACTGGACGAACGTGAAAAGCTGCGCCGCGTGAACGAGCACTGGAACCGCGCCGTGCGCTTCGGTGAGGACATGGAAATCTGGGGCCAGGAAGACTATTGGGCAACGCCTGTCGAGACGCTTGGGCGGGGCCGCGGGGACTGCGAGGACTACGTCATCGGCAAGTACTTCACCCTTCGCGCCATGGGCATGCCCGAGGAGCGTCTGCGCCTGACCTATGTGCGCGCCCGCGTCGGCGGCGCCACGCAGGCCCACATGGTGCTGAGCTACTACGCCACGCCCGAGGCCGTGCCGCTGGTGCTCGACAGCCTGGTCTCCAGCATCCTCCCGGCCAGTTCGCGGCCCGACCTCACACCGGTCTTCAGCTTCAACGCCGAGGGCATCTTCGCCGGCCCCGGCAATGCGGCCAGCTACCCCGTGGACCGGCTCACACGCTGGCGGGACGTGCTGGTGCGCATGCGCGCGGAGGGCTCGATCCCATGACCCTCCTGCACCCCTTCCGCGTGGGCGGCTGCCGTCTCCGCCCGCCCTTCCCCAAAGGAGAAATTCCGTGTCCCTCTTGAGACGACTCTGGCTCAGCGTGCTGCTGGCCATGTGCGCAGTGCTGCTGGGCACCTGGGCCGTCAGCATCGCCACGTCCCGGCTGTACCTGCAGCAGCAGCTGCTCGCCCAGGGCGCCGATGCGGCCGTCTCGCTGGCCATGTCCATCTCGCAGCAGGGCGACGACCCCGCCATGGCCGAGACACTGGTCAACGCGCTGTTCGACAGCGGCCACTTCCAGCAGGTGCGCTATACCGACGTGAAGGGCAAGGTCGTGGTGGACCGCGACCGCGGCGCCGTGCAGCCGGGGGCGGACGTGCCGGCATGGTTCTCCCGACTGCTGCCCCTGCAGGCCACGCCGGGCGAGGCCCTGGTGAGCAACGGCTGGCAGCAGGCCGGCCGGGTCACCGTGATCGCCAGCACCCAGTACGCCTACGTCGCGCTGTGGCGCGGCACCCTGCTGCTGGGCGCCCTGCTGGCGTTGACCGGCCTGCTCTGGGGCCTGGGCATCACGGCGCTGGTGCGCTGGCTGCGTCGTCCGCTCAAGCACATGGCCGACCAGGCCGACGCGGTGGGCAACGGCCAGTTCCACACCATCGAGGAACCGCGCGTGATCGAGCTGCGCAGCATGGCACGCGCACTCAACCGCATGGTCGCGCGGGTGCATGCCATGTTCACCGAGCAGGCAGCACAGATCCGGCGCCTGCATGCCGAGGCCACACGCGACCCGGTGAGCCGCCTGCCCAACCGTGAGTTCTTCATGGGCGCGCTGCGCAATGCCCTCGACGATGACGCCGACGACGCCACAGGCGGGCTGCTGCTGCTGCGCGTGGGCAACCTGGTGGCGCTGAACCGGCAGATCGGTCGCGAGCGTGCCGACCGCTGGCTGGCCGCCATCGCCAAGGTGCTGGCGGGCGTGCTGCCGACCGAGGGCGACCGCGTGCTCGCCCGCCTCAACGGTGCCGACTTCGCCTACCTCTGGCCGGGCGGCAGTGCCAGCGACCTGGCCGAGCACGCGGCCATGGCGCATGCGGCGGTGCTTTCGCTGCAGGATGCGCGCGACGGCGAAATGCCCAGCGTCTTCGCCCCGCCCTCCTCGGCCTTCGCGCCCCTGCCCACCGGCTTCGGCGCGCTCCCCAGCGACTTCGGCGCACTTGCCGTGAACGACGCGGCATCGGGTGCCGCCTCGGCCTGGGGCGAACTGGCGGCACGCCCGCCGGTCACGAGCGTGGACGTCGCCTTCGGCGGTTGGCGCCGCGGGGAGAGTGCGGGCGAAGTGATGGCCCGGCTGGACGCCGCGCTGATGCAGGCCGAAGGCGCCGTGCGCGGCATCGCGGAGGCCGCAGCGCCCGGCACCGAGGCACCGGTGATCGGCGAGAGCGCCTGGGACGCCCTGCTGCAGCAGGCGCTGCAGGAGCAGCGCTTCACGCTGGTCTTCTATCCCGTCTGCCAGACCGACGGCCGGCTGATCCACCACGAGGCCATGCTGCGCATGACGCCACCGCCCGACGCCCCCGAAGGCAGCGCCCTGCTGTCGGCCGGCGAATTCATGCCCGCCGCACTGCGCCTGGGCTGGGTGCAGGAATGCGACCTGATCGCCACCCGCCTGGCGCTGGACAGCCTGCAGCGCCAACCGGGCCCGCTGGCGGTCAACCTCTCGCCCCGCTCGCTGCTGGAACCCACCTTCCTGCCGCGGCTGGACACGCTGCTGCGCAGCCGCCCTGCCGACTGCAACTGGCTGTCCTTCGAGCTCAGCGAACGCGGCCTGGAGGAGCATGTGGACGCCCTGGCCATGCTCGCGCAGGTCCTGTCCCGCCACGGCTGCCGGCTGGGCGTGGAGCACTTCGGCCGCCAGCTCGCGCTGCTGCCGCGACTGCACGAGCTGCAACTGCACTACCTCAAGATCGACGGCTCCTTCGTCGCCAGCGTGGAGAGCAGCGAAGGCTATCGCCGTCTTGTGCAGGCCATGGTGGAGGTGGCGCGCGGCCTGGGCGTGGAGGCCTATGCCGAGCAGGTGTCTTCCGCGGGCCAATGGCGCACGCTGGCGGGCCTGGGCATCGGCGGCGTGACGGGGCCCGCCGTCACGCGCTATCTCAACCGCTGAGCATCCGGCAGCGCCGGAGGCATGCAAGGCGAACTCCATTTGCGGGCAGCGGCGCCGAAGCATGCAGCGCGGCCCGCCGCGAAACAAAGGCCGTAGCGGAAGGGCACGCCAGTCCGTCACAGGTTTATTTCCACGATTGTGGAAATATGGATAGGATGCGGCGATGGATCAAACGGAAGTGGTTGCGGCGCTTGCCGCACTTGCACATCCCGTGCGCCTGCAGGTCTTTCGCGCGCTCGTCGTCACGGGTGAAGGCGGATTGACACCCGGCGTCATCGGTGAGGCTTTGGGTGTGCCGAACGCCACGCTGTCCTTTCACCTCAAGGAGCTTGCCCGCGCGGGCCTGGTGACCCAAGAGCGCGCCAGCCGCAACATGGTCTATCGCGCAGCCTTCGAACGGATGGACGGCTTGCTGAGCTACCTGACCGACAACTGCTGCCAGGGCGCCAAATGCGCGGTGACGACCCCACCCTGCAAGTGCTGATGCCGCCGTTCCCACGCTTTGCTCTGCACTGAATACGTCCCATGCTGCTCGCCCTCCTCGTCTTCGTCGTCACCCTGACCTTCGTCATCTGGCAGCCGCGCGGCCTGGGCATCGGGTGGAGCGCCTGTGCCGGTGCGCTGGTGGCGCTCGCGCTGGGCGTCGTGCACGTCTCGGACATCCCGGTGGTCTGGGGCATCGTCTGGAACGCGACGGCGACCTTCGTGGCCGTCATCATGATCAGCCTGGTGCTCGACGAGGCGGGGTTCTTCGAATGGGCGGCGCTGCACGTCGCGCGCTGGGGCCGGGGTAGCGGCGTGAGGCTGTTCGCCTTCATCGTGCTGCTCGGCGCGGCGGTGTCGGCGGTGTTTGCCAACGACGGAGCGGCCCTCATCCTCACGCCCATCGTGATGGCCATGCTGACAGCACTGGGCTTTTCGCCGGGGGCCACACTGGCCTTCGTCATGGCGGCCGGATTCATCGCGGACACGGCCAGCCTGCCGCTGGTGGTCTCCAACCTGGTCAACATCGTCTCGGCCGACTTTTTCGACATCGGTTTCGGCCTCTACGCGTCGGTGATGGTGCCGGTCTACCTGGCCTCGGTCGCCGCCAGTCTGGGCGTGCTCTACCTGTTCTTCCGCCGCGACATCCCTGCGGCGTACGACCTGCAGCAGCTGAAGGCACCCGAGGCGGCCATCCGCGACCGAGGGACCTTCCTTGCGGGCTGGGCCGTGCTCGCACTGCTGTTGCTGGGGTTCTTCGGCCTGGAGCCGCTGGGCGTGCCGGTCAGCGCGACGGCTGCCGTCTGTGCAGCCGTGCTGATGGTCGTCGCCGCCAGGGGCCGCATCATCGGCGTGCGCAAGGTGCTCCAGGGCGCCCCCTGGCAGATCGTGGTGTTCTCGCTGGGCATGTACCTCGTCGTCTACGGTCTGCGCAATGCCGGGCTCACCGCCCACCTCGCAGGCCTGCTGGAGCGCGCGGCTGCAGGGGGCATCTGGGGCGCCGCCTTCGGCACCGGCTTCCTGAGCGCGGGCCTGTCCTCGGTCATGAACAACATGCCGACGGTGCTGGTCGGGGCCCTGTCCATCGACCAGTCTTCCGCCACCGGTCTGGTGAAGGACGCCATGGTCTATGCCAACATCATCGGCTGCGACCTGGGCCCCAAGCTGACGCCCATCGGCAGTCTGGCGACGCTTCTGTGGTTGCATGTGCTGTCCAGCAAGGGCACCACCATCCGCTGGGGCTACTACTTCCGCGTCGGCATCGTGCTGACCTTGCCGGTCCTGGTCGTCGCACTGGCCGCGCTGGCCTTGCGGCTGAGCATTGCGTAGCGGTCCCTTTCCAAGACAACCATGAGCATCACGATCTACCACAACCCCGCCTGCGGCACCTCCCGCAACACCCTGGCGCTGATCCGCAACACGGGCGACGAGCCGGCGGTCGTCGAGTACCTGAAGACGCCGCCCGACCGCGCCACCCTCAAGGGGTTGATCGCGGCGATGGGCATCGACACCCGCGCATTGCTGCGCCGCAAGGGCACGCCCTACGACGAGCTGGGCCTGGACGACCCGAAGTGGACCGACGAGCAACTCGTCGATTTCATGCTCGAACATCCCATCCTCATCGAGCGCCCCATCGTGGTCACACCGCTGGGCGTGCGCCTGTGCAGACCGTCCGAGCGGGTGCTGGAGATCCTGCCCCGCCCGCAGCAGGGCGCATTCACCAAGGAAGACGGCGAGAAGGTCGTCGACGCGGAGGGCCGGCGTGTCTCCCGACCTTGAACTGCCGCACCTGGACCGCGCGTCGTTCCAGCCGCTCGATCCCGAGCGACTGCTCCCCGCCCGGCGCTCCACGCACCCGCCCCGCATCCTGCTGCTCTACGGCTCCGTGCGCGCACGTTCGTACAGCCGGCTGCTCGCCGAAGAGGCCGCCCGCCTGCTGCAGGCCATGGGTGCCGAGACGCGCATGTTCGACCCGACGGGACTGCCGCTGCCGGACGGTGCCCCCGACGACCATCCCAAGGTCCAGGAACTGCGCACGCTGGCCCAGTGGTGCGAGGGCATGGTCTGGAGTTCGCCCGAACGCCACGGCGCCATGTCCGCGATCTTGAAGGCGCAGATCGACTGGATTCCACTGTCGGTCGGCGCAGTGCGACCGACCCAGGGCAAGACGCTGGCGGTGATGGAGGTGTCGGGCGGCTCGCAGTCGTTCAACGCCGTCAACCAGATGCGCGTACTGGGTCGGTGGATGCGCATGCTGACGATTCCGAACCAATCCTCGGTGGCCAAGGCCTTCGCGGAGTTCGACGAGGCGGGCCGCATGAAGCCATCGGCGTACTACGAGCGCGTGGTCGACGTGATGGAGGAGCTCGTCAAGTTCACCTGGCTGACCCGGGACAGCGCGCCCTACCTGGTGGACCGCTACAGCGAACGCCGCGAAAGCGCCGAGGCACTGTCCCGGCGCGTGAACCAGCGCAGCATCTGACCCGGGCGTGACTCGGGACGGCTGATGCGCCGCCTCACCGCGTAGCGCTCAAAAGAAAAAAACAGCCCCTGTGAAGGGGCTGTCTTGCTTGGCGTCGGAGCCGATCAGTCGGTGATCAGCTTGCCCTGGTTCAGCAGGTTCTGGATGATCGCCGCGTCGGTGAGCGAGTTGTTGTTGGTCAGGTCCACATTGCTCAGCACGATCTGCTGGGTCACGCCGCCGCCGGCCGCACCGTCGTGTTTCACGTCGATCACCGTGTCGCTGCCCGACTTGCTGAAGTGCAGGAAGCTGCCCAGGTTGCCCACGCCGGTGGTGTGGTTCTCGCCCTGCAGCAGGTCGCGCAGGTCGAGCACGTCGCCACCGTTGGCCTTCGACGCGGTGCCGAAGTCCGAGACGATGTCGCGGGCCGGCGTCGCCGTGGTGCCCTGGTCGCCCAGCTTCCACACGAAGGTGTCGGCGCCGGCACCACCCGTGAGCACGTCGTTGCCGGAACCGCCGCGGATCGTGTCCGCCCCGTCGCCGCCCCGGATCGAGTCGTCGCCGGCGCCGCCGTTGATCACGTCGTTGCCGGTGCTGCCCACGATCCGGTCGCCGTGGTCGGTGCCGGTGTAGTTCTGGC
>NZ_CAJYES010000240.1 GCF_913773995.1 uncultured Pseudacidovorax sp. | reverse complement strand
GTGGGCCTGGAGGTCGGGGCCGACGACTACCTCGGCAAACCCTTCAATCCCCGCGAACTCCTGGCCCGCGTGCACGCGGTGCTGCGGCGCCGGCCGCCACAGGAGGCTCCCGGCGCGCCCTCTTCCGAAAACGAAATGGTGTCCTTCGGTCCCTTCGAGTTCGATCTGGGTTCGCGCACGCTGCGCAAGGACGGCGAAGAGCTGTCGCTGACCACCGGTGAGTTCGCGATGCTCAAGGCTCTGGTGCGCCACCCTCGCCAACCGTTGTCGCGCGAGAAGCTCGCGCAGCTCGCCCGGGGTCGCGAGTTCGAGCCCTTCGACCGCAGCCTGGACGTGCAGATCTCGCGGTTGCGCAAGCTCATCGAGTCCGACGCCGCTGCACCGCGCTTCATCCAGACGGTCTGGGGCGTGGGCTATGTCTTCGTGCCGGACGGCAACGCCTGACCGTGCCTCCTGCGGCCCCCGCCAACCCCGCTCCGGGGCGAACGCGTCCCCTTCCGGATTCGATTCAGGGCACGCTGCCCTCCCCGCTCGAAATGTCCGAGCGCGCCCGCGCTCAGGCACGCTTTCGTCTGGGATTCAGCCTGTTCTGGCGGACCTTCTTCCTTCTCGTGCTGCTCCTTCTGGGATGCATCGTCGGCTGGCTCCAGACCTTCCGCGCCTTCGAGGACGAGCCACGCACCGTGCAGACGGCGCACCAGATCGCCTCGCTGGTCAATCTCACCCGCGCCGCGCTCGTCTACTCGGACGCGATCACGCGCGTGTCGCTGATCAAGACCCTGGCCGACCAGGAAGGGGTGCGCATCGTGCCCCGGGAGCCGCGCGACCGCTATGAGGGCTACACCGACCGTGCGCTGGACCGCCGGGTGCGCGACGAACTCATCCGCCGCCTTGGCGAAGGCACCACCATCGCCAGTGAAGTCAATGGCGAGCCCGGCCTGTGGATCGGCTTCGGCATCGACGGTGACCAGTACTGGCTGCTGCTCGACCCGGCGCGCTTCTCGCGCGTGGGCGGGCGGACCTGGTTCACCTGGTTCATCACGGCCGGCATGATGTCGCTCGCAGGATCGGCGTTGATCACGCGGCTGATCAACCGACCGCTCAAGCAGTTGTCGCGCGCGACGACCCAGGTGCGCGAAGGCGAGTACGAGGCCCACCGCCTCGACGAGCACGCCCGCACCAATGAGATCCGGGCCGTCAATATCGGCTTCAACCGCATGGCCGACCAGCTCGCCAAGATCGAGCAGGACCGCGCGGTGATGCTGGCCGGCATCTCCCACGATCTGCGCACGCCGCTCGCAAGGCTGCGGCTCGAGACCGAGATGAGCGTGGCGGACGAAGATGCGCGCGCCCACATGGCGGCCGACATCGCCCAGCTCGACGGCATCATCGACAAGTTCCTCGACTACGCGCGGCCTGACCATGTGAGGCTACAGCCGCTGCGCCTGAGCGAGGTGGTGGCCGACTGCGTGTTCCCGGTGCGCGACCAGGATGACGTGGAACTCCAGATCAACGTGCCCGACGATGCGATGGTCATGGGCGACGAGGTGGAGCTCAAGCGCGTGCTGTCCAACCTGTTGGAGAACGCCAGACGCTACGGTCGCACGCCCGGCATGAACGTCACGCAGATCGACATTCAGTCGCAGACCCAGCCGACCGCCGTGCTCATCAAGGTGCGTGACCACGGCCCCGGCGTGGCGCCGGTCATGCTGGCGCAACTGACCAAGCCCTTCTTCCGCGGCGACACGGCCCGCACGTCCGCCGCGGGCGCGGGCCTGGGCCTGTCGATCGTGGCCAAGAACATCGAACGCATGGGCGGCACCTTCGCCCTCACCAGCACGCCGGGCCGCGGCTTTGCGGCCCACATCCGGCTGCTGCGTGCCCAGGGCACGCCAGCGGCTGCCAGCGAACGGCGCCCTGCGCCTCCTTCTTCCACTGTCCAGACATGAACTTGCGCCCACTCGGCCGTTCCGGCCTCCAGGTTTCCCCGCTCGCCTTCGGCGGCAACGTCTTCGGCTGGACCGTGGATGAGGCCACTTCCTTCCGCCTGCTCGACGCCTGGGTCGATGCCGGCTTCAACTTCATCGACACGGCAGACGTCTATTCCATCTGGGCGCCGGGCCACGTCGGCGGTGAGTCGGAAACCATCATCGGCAAGTGGCTGCGTGCCTCCGGCAAACGCGACCGCATCGTGCTGGCCACCAAGGTCGGCAAGCCCATGGGCGAAGGCAAGAAGGGCCTGTCGGCGCGCTACATCCGCGAGGCGGTGGAGGCCTCGCTGCGCCGGCTGCAGTGCGATTGCATCGACCTGTACCAGTCGCACGACGACGATGCCGCGACGCCCTTCGAGGAAACGCTGGGCGCCTATTCCGACCTGATCAAGGCGGGCAAGGTGCGCGCCATCGGCGCCTCCAACCACACGGCGCCCCGCTTGGCCGAGGCGCTGGCGGTTTCCGAGCGACTCGGCCTGCCGCGCTACGAGAGCCTGCAGCCGCTCTACAACCTCTACGACCGCGCCGTGTACGAGGCCGAACTGGAGCCGCTGTGCCAGTCGCAGCAGCTGGGCGTCATCAACTTCTTCGCGCTGGCGATGGGCTTTCTCACCGGCAAGTACCGCAGCGCGGAAGACGCGTCGCGGAGCACGCGCGGCGAGCGGGCCGTGGCGGCCTACCTCAACGACCGCGGCCGTCGCATCCTCGCGGCCCTTGACGAGGTGGCGGCCGAGACCGGCGCCAAGCCCGGCCAAGTTGCCCTCGCTTGGCAGATCGCCCGCCCGTCGATCACGGCGCCCATCGCCAGCGCGACGTCGCTGGAGCAGCTGCAGGAGCTGGTGGCGGCAGCGCAGCTCAAGCTGGAGCCAGCCCAGATCGCCCGGCTGGACGCCGCCAGCGCCGAGCAGGCCTGAACGGACGAGGAGACCGGCTGCCGCACTCAGCGCGCTGCGGCTGCGCCCTCACCCGCCTCCAGCATCAGGGCGAAGAGCTCGCTCCTGAAATGGATGCCCAGCCGCGCGAAGGCGCGGTTGCGGTAGGTCTTGACGGTCGGCAGTGCCAGACCGAGGTCGGCGGCGATGCCTTCCTGGGTCATGCCACGCAACAGGCGGAGGCAGACATCGAGCTCCCGAGACGTCAGCTCGGGGCAATAGGCCAGCAGCCGCTGCGCCTGCCCGGCTGACTCCTGCGGCGGCGACGCCAGCACCACATGCTTTCGCGCCAGGGCCATCAAAAGGGCGCCGGCCTCGCCGAAATCGGCCAGCTGGGCATCGGCCAGGGGCCGTTGCCCTTCGTGCCGATAGAAGTTGACGGCAAAGAGCGCGCCGTCGGCCGAAGGCTCGCGCTCCACCACCGACACCCGCTCGCATACCCCATGCGCGTCGTACACCTTGGCCCGGTGCTCGGGTGGCACCTCCCCGGCCGTGATGTGACACAGACGCAGCGGCCCGGCCTCGCCGTCGCGGAAGGTGCGGTCATGCTGCACGGGCCCCGACAGGTAGGCACGCCAGCAGTCGCGCGTGGTGTCCGGCACGCCCAGGCTGCCGCTGATGAAGATGGCCGGCCGCGCACCCGTGCGGTAGATGGAAAAGGAAGCGACCGGCAGCGTCATGGCCACAGCCTGCAACAGCCGGGGGCCGAAGCCTGCCTCGCCCAGCGCCGGCACCACCTCGGGCATGCGTGCCG
>NZ_CAJYES010000239.1 GCF_913773995.1 uncultured Pseudacidovorax sp. | reverse complement strand
GTGGGCGATGGCGATCACCGTCTTGCCTTCCATCAGCCGGTTCAGGCTCTGCTGGATGGCGGCCTCCACCTCGGAATCGAGGGCGCTGGTCGCTTCGTCCAGCAGCAGGATGGGCGCGTTCTTGAGCATCACCCGTGCGATGGCGATGCGCTGGCGCTGCCCGCCGCTGAGCTTGACGCCGCGCTCGCCCACATGCGCCGCGAGGCCGTGGCGGCCCTGCGGGTCGGTCAGCGTGTCGACGAAGCCGGAGGCCTCGGCCCGTTCGGCGGCGGCGCGCACCTCGGCTTCGGTCGCGTCGGGCCGGCCGTAGGCGATGTTGTCGAACAGCGAGCGGTGCAGCAGGCTGGTGTCCTGCGTGACCATGCCGATGTGGGCGCGCAGCGAATCCTGCGTCACATGGGCGATGTCCTGGCCATCGATCAGCACGCGGCCGTCTTCCAGGTCATGGAAGCGCAGCAGCAGGTTGACCAGCGTGGATTTGCCCGCGCCGGAGCGGCCGACCAGGCCGATCTTCTCGCCCGGTCGAACCGTCAGGCTGAGGCCGTCGATCACGGTGCGGCCCTGCACCGCAGGCGCCGTCGCGCCGGGCAGCAGGGGCGGGCGGTAGCTGAACTTGACGTTGTCGAAGCGCACCTCGCCGCGCTCGACCACCAGCGGCCTGGCATCGGGGGCGTCCACCACCGTGCGCTGGCGGCTCAGGGTGTTGATGCCGTCCTGCACCGTGCCCACGGCCTCGAACAGGCTGGTCGTCTCCCACATGATCCAGTGCGACATGCCCTGCAGCCGCAGCGCCATGGCGGTGGCCGCGGCCACGGCGCCCACGCCAACCTCGCCACGGCTCCACATCCACAGGCCCACGCCGGCCATGCCGCCGACCAGCAGCATCGACAGGGCATGGTTGACGATCTCGAAGGCGCTGACCAGCCGCATCTGCGTGTAGCCGGTCTTGACGAAGTCCTGCATGGCGGCGCGGGCGAACTGGGCCTCGCGCCGGGTGTGCGAGAAGAGCTTGACGGTGGCGATGTTGGTGTAGGCGTCGGTGATGCGCCCGACCATGGCCGAGCGCGCGTCCGCCTGCGCCTTGCCGATGCGGCCCAGCCGCGGCACGAACCAGGCCATGGCGATCAGATACAGCACCAGCCAGACGACGAAGGGCCAGATCAGCCCGCCCGCGAACACCCCGGCCAGTACCACGATGGTGGCGACGTAGGTGGCCATGGTGACCAGCACGTCGGCCATCACGAAGAGCGTGTCGCGCACGGCCAGGGCGGTCTGCATGACCTTGGTGGTGATGCGTCCGGCGAACTCGTCCTGGTAGAAGGACATGCTCTGACCCAGCATCAGCCGATGGAAGTTCCAGCGCAGGCGCATCGGCAGGTTGATGGCCAGCACCTGGTGCTTGACGATGGTCTGCAGCGCCACCACCAGCACACTGGCCGCCAGCGCGACGGCCAGCCAGGTGAGGGCGCCGCCGCGCTCGGCCCAGAGCTGGGCGGGCTCGATGCCCGAGAGCCAGTCCACCAGCCGGCCGAGCATGCCGAAGAGCAGCGCCTCGAAGGCCGACATGATGGCCGTGAGGAAGGCCAGCGCCGCCACCTTGCCGCGCACGCCGTCAGTGGTGAACCAGAGGAAGGCGAAGAAGCCCTTGGGCGGCAGCGAAGGCTCGTTGGGCGGATAGGGCTGGAGCAGTTTTTCGAAGAAGCGGAAGAGCAAGCGCGGTGTCTCCTGGACGAGGCCCGGCACTGTACCGGCGGTGCAGCGACGGCACGACGAGCAGGGCTTTGCGGAAGAGGGCAGCGGTGCGTCAACTGGCGATGGCCGGCCGCGGACAAAAAAGAAGAGGCGCCTCTGCAGGGCGCCCCTTGTGTGCCGGTGATCGTCTGCGGGGAATGGCGTCAGGATCGGCAGGCCTGCTGGCTTCGCGGCGGGCATCCCCTTCGCAATGCACGGAAGACTGCGCCTGTGTCGCCGATCCCGTTTCCCGCGGGGTGCTCGACCTGGCACGACTGCAAGGTGCGCCGGGCCCGGGGAGGGCCGTGTAGGACGTCGGCGCTTCGAAGCCGGTGCGCGCGACGTTCAGCGTGTCGGCGAGGGCAACGGGGCCGAAGGCGCAACCGGGTCAGCAGGCGCGACACCGGGCGCAAGCGCTGCCGCGAGGAAGTCGATGAAGCTGCGCAGCGCGGGTGCCATGTGCTGGCGGCTCGCGTACACCGCGAACAGCGTGTTGGCCGGCGTGCGCCATTCGGGCACCAGTCCAACGAGCCGCTGCTGCGCCAGGTCTTCGTCCACCAGCCAGGAGGGCAGGTAGGCGATGCCCAGCCCCGCATGCACCGCGTGGCGGGTGAGATGCGTGTCGTCCGAGCGCATGACCGGCGTCAGGCGCAGCGCGGCCTGCCGACCGTCCGCATGACGCAGCACGAGGCCTTCAAGCTCCACGTAGCTGGGCACGATGGCGCCCAGGGCGGCGAGCTCTTCGGGTTGGGTGAACTGTCCGGGTTGGCCGCAGTTGGCCAGGTAATGGGGCGCGGCCACGAGGTGGAAGTCCACGGCGCACAACGGCCTCGCGATGAGCGCGGCGGCCGGCTCCTGCGTGGCACGCAGGGCGAGGTCGAAGCCGTCGGCCACCAGGTCCACCCGCCGGTTGGCCAGGTGCAGGTCGACCAGCACCTGCGGGCATTGCGCGTGGTAGTCCGCCAGCAGCCGCGCCATGCGCGCTGTGCCGAACCAGACCGGCGCGCTGATCTTGAGGCGGCCGCGCGGCGTGGCGTCTGCGTCCGCGGCCAAGGCCGCCTCCGCGCTGTCGAGCAGGTCGAGCGCCCGGCTGCTCTGCTCGTACCAGCTGCGGCCGGCGTCGGTCAGGCTGAGGTGCCGGCTGGAGCGGTGCAGCAGCCGCGCCCCCAGGCTGCGTTCCAGCTGTGCGATGTGCCGGCTGGCCATGGGCGCCGAGATGCCCATCGCCTCGGCGGCGCGAGCGAAGCTGCCCGATTCGACGACCTCCCGGAAAAGGCGCAGGCTGGTGAGGCGATCCATGGATCAATTGCGTGGGATGAAACTGAATCTTGAATGTACGGCCATCGATTGCGGGATGAGAAAGGTCTAAAGTCCTTTTCAACACGATTCAGGAGCCCTTCGCCATGAGCACGATCAATTCGCCGCGCCTGCCCACCTACTTCGTCTCCCACGGCGGCGGCCCCTGGCCCTGGATGAAGGCCGAGATGGGCGACACCTATGCCCAACTGGAAGCGGCCCTGGCCGACATGCCTCGGCAGATCGGTCGCAAGCCGCGCGCCATCCTGATGATTTCGGCCCACTGGGAGCGGCCGCGCTTCACGGTGCAGGCCAATCCCCATCCGGCCATGGTCTACGACTACGGCGGCTTCCCTGCCCACACCTATCAGGTGCGCTACGACGCCCCCGGCGATCCGGCGCTGGCGCAACGCGTGCAGGCGCTGATCGAGGCCGCGGGCCTGCCGGCAGGCGTCGATGCCGAACGCGGCTACGACCACGGCATGTTCTCGCCCATGAAGGCCATCTATCCCAACGCGGATGTGCCGGTCGTCCAGCTTTCGCTTCGCCAGGGTCTGGATCCGGCCGAGCACCTGGCGCTGGGGCGTGCGCTGGCGCCGTTGCGGGATGAGGAAGTGCTGATCGTGGCCAGCGGCCTGAGCTACCACAACCTGCGCGCCTTCGGCCCCCAGGCCGCGGCACCGTCGCGGGCCTTCGACGACTGGCTGGGCCACACGCTGACGGACAGCGATCCTGTCGCGCGTGCGCAGGGCCTGATCGGCTGGGATTCCGCGCCCGCCGCCCGCATCGCCCATCCGCGGGAGGAGCACCTGATCCCGCTGATGGTGGCCGTCGGTGCTGCAGAAAACGAGGCGGGGCATCGGGTGTATTACGAGAACGGCTTCATGGGCGGGCTGACCGTCTCCAGCTACCGCTTCGGCGACGCACCCGGCGCGCAGTAGCTAGAGCCCCTCTGCCCGCGCGGGAGAGGGATAAACCGCCCGGCGCCCAGTCGGCGCGGCCGCTATGCTCCGGCGCCGATGACCACCGACACCGACCTCCTGGCCTTCGCCGAGCGCCACCCGCGCCTCTTCGTGCTGACCGGCGCCGGCGTCAGCACCGAATCCGGCATCCCGGACTACCGGGATGCCCAGGGCAATTGGAAGCGCCCGCCGCCCGTCACCTACCAGGCCTTCATGGGCGAGGAGGCCACCCGCAAGCGCTACTGGGCCCGCAGCATGATCGGCTGGCGCACCATGGGCCAGGCGCGGCCCGGACCGGCGCACCATGCCCTGGCCGCGCTGGAATCCCAAGGACGCGTCGCCATGTTGCTGACCCAGAACGTGGACGGCCTGCACCAGGCCGCCGGCAGCCGCAACGTCATCGACCTGCACGGCCGCATCGACACCGTGCGCTGCATGGCCTGCGAGCACCGCCTGACCCGGGCCGAATTCCAGGCTGGGCTGCTGCGCCGCAACCCGGACTGGGCGGCGCTCGACGCCCGGGCCGCGCCCGATGGCGATGCCGACCTGGAACTGCGCGATTTCTCCGGCTTCGACATCCCGCCATGTCCCGTCTGCGGCGGTCTGCTCAAGCCGGACGTGGTGTTCTTCGGCGAAAGCGTGCCCCGCGACCGGGTCGACGCGGCATATGCCGCGCTGGAGGCGGCCGACGCGATGCTGGTCGTCGGCTCTTCGCTGATGGTGTATTCGGGCTTTCGCTTCGTACAGCGCGCGGTGGAACGCGGCCTGTCGGTGGCGGCGCTCAACCTCGGCCGCACGCGGGCGGACGCGCTGCTGTCGCTCAAGGTCGCGGCGCCCATCGGCCCGACGCTGGAACGGCTCGCCGGGATGCTGGTGCCGCCGGACGCCCGGGCGGCCTGACAGCGCCGATTCGCAGTCATGCGCCGGCGCAAGCTTCGCAACAGCCAAGGGTGCTAAAAGGCGATCCAGCCGCGCGGCCACGTCAGCCGTGCAGCACGGAGACAACACGCCATGCCCAACGCCACGTATCGCCCCATGTCGGCGGCCGGTGCCGCACTGCCGATGGCGGCACCCGACGCCATCCTGGCCTCGCACGCCCGCAGCGCCGACTTCGGCCTGCGCAGCCACGAACGCGCCGACCTGCCGCCGCTGGCGAATGCCGACCTGGCGGAGGCGATGGGCCGCAACGCGCTGCTCTTCGACCACGCCCGGCCGGTGATGGAAACGCTCTATGCCCAGATCGCCGGTACGCAGAGCCTGGTGCTGCTCACCGATGCCGACGGCGTGATCCTGCATGCGCTGGGCGACGACGACTTCCTGGGCCGCGCCGACCGCGTGGCGCTCAAGCCGGGCGCGGCCTGGTCCGAGCGCTGCCGCGGCACCAACGCCATCGGCACGGCGCTGGCCCTGCAGCAGGCGGTGCAGGTCAACGGCAGCCAGCATTACCTGCAGGCGAATCACTTCCTCACCTGCTCGTGCGCGCCCATCCTCGATCCGCGTGGCCAGGTGCTGGGCGCGTTGGACGTCAGCGGCGACCAGCGCAGCCGCAGCGCCCACACGCTGGCGCTGGTGCGCATGTCCTCGCAGATGGTCGAGAACCACCTGTTCGACCAGGTCTACGAGGATGCGCTGCGCCTGCGCTTCCACGCCCGGCCGGAGTTCCTGGGCACGCTGATGGAGGGCCTGGCCGCGTTCACGCCGGATGGCCGCTTCCTCGCCGCCAACCGCAGCGCGCAATTTCAGCTCGGCCTGTCGACCGCGGCGCTGGAGGCCCACACCTTCTCCTCGCTCTTCGGCCTGCCGGTGTCGCAGGCGCTGACCCATGCCCGGCAGGGCCCGGCCGCCTTGTTGCGGCTGCACCTGCCCGGCGGCGTGGCGGTGTCGGCGCGGCTGGAGTCGCGGGCCCGGGCCGCCCTGGTGGCGGTGGCCGTCGATGCGCCCGCCGCCGCGTCGGTGGCCGCTCGGCCGCGCGAATCGGGTGGCCCGCGCTTCTCGGGCCTGCGCTACCTGGACACCGGCGACGCCCAGCTCGCGCAGGTGCTGGCTCGCGTCGGCAAGGTGGTCGGGCAGGATGTCCCGGTGCTGATCCTAGGCGAGACCGGCACCGGCAAGGAATGGCTGGCACGCGCCATCCACCACGATTCACCGCGGCGCAACGGGCCCTTCGTGGCTGTCAACTGCGCTGCCATCCCGGAGACGCTGATCGAGTCCGAACTGTTCGGCTACGAGGAAGGCGCCTTCACCGGTGCGCGACGCAAGGGCAACCCGGGGCGCATCCTGCAGGCGAACGGCGGCACGCTCTTCCTCGACGAGATCGGCGACATGCCGCTGGCGATGCAGGCCCGGCTGCTGCGCGTGCTGCAGGAGCGCAGAGTGGCGCCCCTGGGCAGCGGCCGGCAGGTGCCGGTGGACGTGGCCGTGGTCTGCGCCACCCACCGCAACCTGCGCACCATGATGGCCGAGGGGCGCTTCCGCGACGACCTCTACTGGCGCCTGAACGGCCTGGTGGCCCGCCTGCCGCCGCTGCGCGAGCGCAGCGACCTGCCCGTGGTGGTGCAACGGCTGCTGCAGACGCAGCAATCCGAGGCCGGCCTGGTCGATACGCCGCCGCTCGCGGCCCAGACGCTGACGCTGCTGCGCCGCCATGCCTGGCCGGGCAACCTCCGCCAACTGGCGAGCGTGCTGCGCACGGCGGCCCTGATGGCGCGGGGCGAGCCGCAGATCCTGCCCGAGCACCTGCCCGAGGACTTCCTGGACGACCTGCAGGCGGACGCGACGGACGGCCCGGCTGCCAACCCTGCGCCGACGCCCGCCGCGCGGCCGGCCGCGGGCACCGGAACGCTCGATGCCCTCGAGCAGGCCGCGCTGGACCAGGCCATGGCCGCGCATGGTGGCAATGTGTCGGCGGTGGCACGGGCGCTCGGCCTGTCGCGCAACGCCGTCTACCGACGGCTGCGCCGACAGGGGTGAGCGGCGCGTGCCGCGTCCCTTAGGCCGGCCTTAAGGCGTCCGGTCGGCCGGGAACGCCGGGTGAGGCGTTGGAGTCCCATCCATGCAAGGCCCGAAACGGACCGAGGAAGGAAGACCGACCCATGACACCCCAAGAACTGTCCCTGCTCGAAGACCTGCTGCAGCGCCTGGCCGCGGTGCACGGAGTGCAGAAGGACCCGCAAGCCGACGCCCTGATCCGCGAACGGCTGGCGGCGCAGCCCGACGCCCTTTACCTGCTGACCCAGCGCACCCTGCTGCTGGAGCACGCGCTGCAGGATGCGCAGCGGCAGCTGGCCCAACGCCCCGCCGCCGCGGCGGATCCCGGCGGTGCCGCTTTCCTGCAACGTGGGCTGGAGCCGGGCTTCGGGCGCGATGCCGTCGATCCCGACGCCTACAACCCCGGGCGTGCGGCCTACCGGGGCGCGCCGGCCGGTTATGCCCCGGGGGCGCCCGCACCTGCGATGGCAGCAGCGCCCGCGCCTGGCTGGCGCGAGCGCCTCTTCGGCGCTGCGCCCGCGGCGGCGGCACCGGCTCCGAGCAGCGGCCCCAGCTTCCTGG
>NZ_CAJYES010000238.1 GCF_913773995.1 uncultured Pseudacidovorax sp. | reverse complement strand
CCGCCGAAGCCGCCCCCCGTCGTCGCCTGCACCACCCGCACCCGCGACACCGGCAACCCCAGCGTCGCCGCCACCTGCAGGCGCACCAGGTTGACCGCCTGGGTCGAGGTCCACAGCACCAGCCGGCCGTCCGGGTCGGGCGCGGCCACCGTGGCCATCGGCTCCATGTAGCCGGGGTACTGCGAATGCGTGGTGTAGGTGGCCTCGTGCACCAGATGGGCTGCGGCGAAGCCCGCGTCCACCTCGCCGCGCTCGAAGCGGATCTCGTGGCCGATGTTGTCGGCGCGGCCGGGATGCAGGGGCGGCGCCTCCTCGTCCAGGGCCTCGTCGATGCTCAGGATGGCGGGCAGTTCCTCGTACTCGACCTGGATCAAGTCCAGGGCATCGCGGGCGATCTCTTCGGAGACGGCCGCCACGGCCGCCACCTCCTCGCCGCAGAAGCGCACCACGCCGCGCGCCAGCACGGCCCGCTCCTTGTGGTGCGCGCCCCAGAGTTGGGCCGGCGCGTCGTCGCCGGTGAGCACGGCCCGCACGCCCGGCAGCGCGCGCGCCGCCGCGGTGTCGATGGCCACGATGCGCGCATGCGGATAGGGGCTTCGCAGCACCTTGGCATGCAGCATGCCGGGCAAGCGGATGTCGCCCGCATAGACGGCGCGACCCAGCACCTTGGCACGGGCCGTCACCTGCGGGATGCCGACGCCGAGGGTGGACGCGCCCTCCTCCTGGATGTCGGCTTTCGATGGGGCTTCGGTGCTCATTCGGCCGAGATGCCCAGATCGCGGATCGCCTTGCCCATCACCGCGTATTCGCGCTGGTTGAGCCGGCCCAGCACCTCCGGCGAACCGCCCGCGGGCAAGGCGCCGAAGACGGCCAGCTTCTGCGTCACCTCGGGCTCCTTCAGGATGGCATTGAGCTCCTGGTTGAGCCGCTGCACCACGGCCGCGGGCGTGCCCTTGGGTGCGAAGAAGCCGTTCCAGGCGCCGACCACCACGTCGGCATAGCCCAGCTCGCTCAGGGTGGGGACCTCGGGGGCCAGCTTGCTGCGCTGCGCGTCGCCGATGGCCAGCGGCACCAGCTTGCCGGCCGCGATGTACTGGTAGACCGGCCCGAAGGTGACCCAGGCCACGTCCACATGGCCGGCCACCACGTCGGTGACCGAGGGGCCGACGCCGCGATAGGGCACGTGCGTGAACTTGACGCCCGCCGCCTTGTTCAGCCACTCGCCCACGATGTGCATGGGCGAGCCCGCGCCCGGGCTGGCATAGCTCACGGCCTTGCCGGCCTTCGCCGCCGCCACCAGCTGCGGCAGGGTGCGCGCCCCGCCGAGCGCCGCCGGATTGCCCACCAGCACCAGCGGCTGCACCGCCGTGTTGATCACCGGCTCATAGCCACCCAGCACGTCGTAGGCCGCCGCGCCCGACAGCTTCATCACCAGCGGGGCCGTGGTGAAGGGGTTGGGCGTGAACAGCAAGGTGTAGCCATCGGGCTGGGCGCGGCCGACGAAGCCGTTGCCGATCGCGCCGCCGGCCCCGGGCTTGTTGTCGACCACCACCGGCTGCTTCAGGCGCTGACCCAGCTTGTCGGCGAACAGGCGTGCGATGGCATCGGTGTCGCCGCCGGGCGGATAGGACACGACGACCGTGATGGGCTTGCTCGGATAGGCGCTCTGGGCCAGGGCGGGCATGGCGACGGCCGCGAACACGGCGGCGGCGGTCGAGGCCAGGATGAGACGGCGATGGCAGGACATGGTGGGACTCCTCGTGGGGCAGACAGGCTGCAGGACAGGCAAAGGGATGGGACCGCACGATTGATCCACGTATGAAACGATCAATCGCCACCGGAACGATGCAGATTCTGTGCCGCTTGTTGATGCATCAACTTAGGGCAAATACTAATGCCGACAGGCACGGCAAATCGGCGCGAAAAGCCGCGCCTCCTGCCCGTGGAACAATCCGCCGCCCATGACCGATGCCTCCCCCACCCCCTGGACCGACCTCGACGAGCAAGGCAATGGCCTGACCGTCGATGCCTTCATCACCACGCTCATGAGCCAGGTGGGCAATGCTCTGCGACGCACCATCACCGTGCCCTATGCGGAGCAGTTCGGACTGACGGTGTCGGAATGGCGGGTGCTGGCGCTGGTGGCGCATGCGGAGCGCATCGCGTTCAGCGACGTGGTGCAGCAGTCCACCTCGGACAAGGCGCTGGTCAGCCGCACCCTGAAGCTGCTGGAGGGCCGGGGGCTGGTCACCCTCTCCTACGAAGGCACCACGCCCCGCAAGAAGGTGTTCTGCCTCATCAGTGCCGCTGGCGAGGCGCTGCATGCCCAGGCCATTCCGCTGGCCCGCGCGCGCCAGGCGGCCGCCATCCGCGTGCTGCCGCCCGAAGAGCGGGACGCCATGTACCGCGCCTTGATGCGGCTGCGCCGCTACTGCCTGGAGGACGGCGACCGCGCCGGCGCCGACGACATCCGCGGTCTGGATGTCTGAGGATCGGCGCCGGACCGCCCGCCCTCGCCTGACGGCGCATCGGCAACGGGTGCGGCAGGCTCACCGAAGCCCCCCAGCGCCTGCCGGCGCGCACGCTCGCGCTTGAGGTAGGCGGCTGGCGTCAGCCCCGACCAGCGGCGAAAGGCCCGGGCGAAGACCTTGTCCGACTCGTAGCCCGCCTGGGCCGCCGCCTGCGCCACCGTGAGGCGGCCAGCCTCGAGCTGCTCGGCCGCGAGCGTCATCCGATGGGCAGTGAGATAGCCGATGGGCGTGCTGCCGACCAGGCTCTTGAACCGCAGGCAGAAGCGCGAGCGCGACATGGCGGCGGCGCTGGCCAGGCGCGCGACGTCCCAGTCTTCATGCGGCGCATGGTGGATGCCTTGCAGCGCACGGGCGATGGCCAGATCGCCCAGTCCGCGCAGCCAGCCCGCCTGCGCGCGCGCCGCATCGCCCAGGCGCTCGCGCAGGATGTTGACCAGCAGCAGCTCGCCCATGCGCTCGGCCGACAGGCGCCAGCCCGGGCGCCGGCTGAGCGTCTCCTGCACCAGCGCCTGCAAGGCGCCCGCCAGGCTTCCCCCGGCCGGCATGTCGCCCTGGCGCACATGCAGCAAGGGCGGCAGCAGACGCAGCACTGCGTGCCGGCTGTACGCCGAGAACCAGAGCAGCGTCGAGAAGATCTCGGTCACCGCACCATCGCCGCCATGGCGGAACACCAGCGGGTTCTCGTCCCGGGCGCCATCCGCGTGCTGCGCGATCAGGTCGGCAAAGGGGGTGGGCGCAAGGCCAGGGGCCGACGCCAGCACATGCGGACTGCCCAGGGGCAGCATCAGCAGATCGCCTTCCAGCACCTGCACGGGCGACTCGCCATGCACCTGCACCCAGTACGGCGCCCCGCGCGAGATCCGCAGCATCACGCCCGGCACGCCCGCCGACGACAGCGCCCAGGGCGCGCCCAGCGAGAAATGCGCGGTCACGGCCCGCTCGGCGCGGCAGATGGCGAGCACGTCGCTGAGGACATCCATGAGAGGCGGTGGTGGTGGCTGGCGCGGCGCTCGCGCGTGGGATGGAGAAGGCGGTGGAGACGCTTCGTCCCCATTGCGGGATTTTCGGCGGTTATGCGTGCCGGGGCCGGCCGGAAGAATCGCGCTCATCACGACGGCCATCCGGCCCGAAACCAGGCCACACGGCCTGCCCGACTCCCTCCCTCTTCGAACCCCTCACTGCCATGCCCGAATCCCCGACCCCTCCCCTTCGCATCGGCATCGTCGGCGCCGGCATCGGCGGCCTGGCCGCCGCCTGCGCACTGCGGGCCGCCGGCCACGACGTCCAGGTCTTCGAGCAGAGCCGCCAGTTCCTGCGCGTGGGCGCAGACATCAACCTCACGCCCAATGCCGTGCGGGCGCTCGACGGCCTCGCGCCCGGCATCGGCGAGGCGGTGCGCGCCTCGGCCGCCCGGCCCACGCACCGCATCAGCCGCATCTGGGACAGCGGCGAGGAGACCTCGCGCCTGGCCATGGGCGACACGGCCGAGCAGCAGTACGGCGCGCCGCAGCTCACCATCCACCGGGCCGACCTGCTGGCCGCGCTGGCCGACGCCTTTCCGCGCGAGCGCGTGCAGTTCGGCAAGCGGGCCCAGGCCATCGCGCAGGACCGCACCACGGCCGAGGTGACGGTGCGCTTCGCCGACGACAGCGAGGCCCACCGGCTCGACCTGCTGGTGGGCGCGGACGGCATCCATTCGGTGGTGCGCGCCGCCCTCTTCGGCCATGAGCAGCCGCGCTTCACCGGCGTCGTGGCCTTCCGTGCCGTGGTGCCGACCCCGCGCGTCGGCGAGGTGCCGGACCTGGGCGCCTTCACCAAATGGTGGGGGCCCACGCCGGAGAGCCAGATCGTGACCTTCCCGCTCAACCAGGGCCGCGACACCTTCATCTTCGCGACCACGGCGCAGGAGTCCTGGCACGAGGAATCGTGGACCACGCCGGGCAGCGTGGACGAGCTGCGCGAGGTCTACCGCGACTTCCACCCGCATGCGCGGGCGCTGCTGGCCGCGTGCGACTCGGTGCTCAAGACCGCCCTGTACGAGCGCGACCCGCTGCCCGCGTGGTCGCAGGGCGCGATCACGCTGCTGGGCGACGCCTGCCATCCCATGATGCCCTTCATGGCCCAGGGCGCCGGCTCGGCCATCGAGGATGCCGTGGTGCTGGCCCGCTGTGTGGGCCTGGCCGGCCCGGCGGCCGGGGTGCCGGCGGCGCTGAAGCGATATGAGGCCGCACGGCAGGATCGGGCCAGTCGCATCCAGATCGGATCGCGCGGCAACAACTGGCTGCGCGCCGGCGGCAATGCGGACTGGGTGTACGGCTACGACGCGTGGGCCGTGCCGGTCTGATCAGCCGCCCGTCTGGCGCGCCTGCCACAGCGCCTCGGCCCGCGCGAGATCATCCAGCGTGTCGATGTCGGTCACCACGCCGGCATCGTTCACCGTCAGTTCGCGCACGGCGCCCCGGGCGCGCAGCGTCTTGAGCACCGGTGCGGCGCCTTGCTCGCCGGCCAGTGCCTGCAGGGCCGCTGCGCTCGCCACGCCGAAGCCCACCGGATGCCCCCGCTCGCCCAAGTACACGGGCTGCGCCGCCCCGTCGTCCGTCAAGGCCTGCGCCACCGCCCGGAGCGTGGCGGGCAGCACCAGCGGCAGGTCGGCCGGCAACACCAGCCAGCCCGGCGCATCGGCCGTGGCACGCACCGCCGCACCGATGGAGTCGCCCATGCCGGGATGGCCGACGTCCTCGACATGCCACGGCAGGCCGCTCGCGCGCACCGACTCCAGGGTGCGGTCGATCACGCGGCCACCGGCCAGCAGCGCCTGCAGCTTGTGCACCCTGCCGCCGGAGGCGCGGAAGCGCTCGCCACGGCCGGAGGCCAGCACCAGGACGACGGGCAGGCGGGCGGAGTTCATGGTCATGTGAGCACGTAGTTGCGGGCTTGGGGCTGCGGTGGCCAGTCGGCGTCGCCGATGGATTCGCGCACCGAGGTCTCGATGCTCCAGCAGATGGCGTCGAGCGCCAGGTCGTTGGGCGCCTCGCCGAAGGGCTCCTCGATCTCCGAGCCCAGCGCCTCCAGCGCGAAGAAGGTATAGGCCACCAGCACCACGATCACCGGCGTCATGGGACCGATCGCGTCGACCAGACCAAAGGGCAGCAGCAGGCAGTACAGGTAGATGGTGCGGTGGATGATGACGCCGTAGGTGAAGGGGATGGGCGTGTTGGCCAGCCGCTCGCAGCCGCCGATGGCGGTGCCGATGCGGTCCAGCGGGCCTTCGAGCGCGGGCACGATGGCGGCCTCGGCCCGGCCCTGGGTGCGCAGGTCGCGCAGCCATTCGCCGGCCATCAGCAGCAGCATGGCCGGCCGGTAGCGCGCCGCCATCACGCGCTGGGCCTCGGAGGCTGGCAGCAGCCGCGCGAGGTCGGCCGCCGGATCGCTGCCCCGCAGTTGGTGGCGCAGCGCATGCACCAGCGCGATCAGCCGCAGCGCCAGCACGCGCGCCTCGCCACCGCCTTCGGCCAGGGTCAGCGCCTGGCGCACCGCCGCCCGGCAGTCGATCAGCAGCGCGCCCCAGAGCATACGGGCCTCCCACCAGCGGCCGTAGCTGGTGCTGTTGCGAAAGCCCAGGAAGATCGCCAGCGTCAGGCCGATCAGCGAGAAGGGCACGAAGTTCATCGGCACCTTCCAGCGCAGCACCTGGCCGTGCAGCAGCGTCACGACGATCGACAGGGCAAGGGTCAGCGCCAGCTGCGGCAGGATCTGCGAAAGGATGGAGCCGCGCCAGACGAAGAGCAGGCGCAGCCAGTGCGGGCGGGGGCGGACGATCATGGGCGCCCGATGTTAGGCCTCGTCAATGCGAGGCCATCGGCAGCACGGACAATGCCCGCCATGAGCGATCTGAAGACCTCCCTGGCCGACCTGCGCAAGAGCTATGAGCGGGCCGAACTCGACGAAACCCACAGCGCGGCCGACCCGCTGCTGCAGTTCGAGCGCTGGCTCGGCGAGGCCATCGCCGGCCAGGTGCCCGAGCCCAATGCCATGACCGTCGCCACCGTTGGCAGCGACCTGCGGCCCTCCACCCGCATCGTGCTGATCAAGGGCTACGACGCGCGAGGCATCGTCTGGTTCACCAATTACCAGAGCCGCAAGGGCCAGGAGCTGGCCGGCAATCCCTTCGCCGCGCTGCAGTTCCACTGGGTCGAGCTGGAGCGCGTGGTGCGCATCGAGGGCCGGGTGGAGAAGGTGAGCGACGAGGAAAGCGACGCCTACTTCGCCAGCCGCCCGCTCGATTCGCGCATCGGTGCCTGGGCCAGCCCGCAGAGCCAGCACATCGAAGGCCGCGGTGTGCTGGTGGCCAATGCGGCCAAGTACAGCGCCAAGTTTTTGCTCAACCCGCCGCGCCCGCCGCACTGGGGCGGCTACCGGCTGGTGCCGGAGCGCTGGGAGTTCTGGCAGGGGCGCAAGAGCCGGCTGCATGACCGGCTCTGCTACCAGCAGGAAGGCGCGGACTGGGTCAAGACCCGTCTGGCCCCCTGACCGGGCCTCAGGGCAGTCGCAGGTGCAAGCCCGCGCCGTGCCCTTCCAGCCCCGGGCCAAGGCGCACCTCGCCGCCCAGCCGCGCGGCGGCCTGCTGCACGATGGCCAACCCAAGGCCGGCGCCGCGGGTCTGCGGGTCGGCGCCGCGATGGAAACGCTCGAACACCTTGGCCGCCTCCTCGGGCGCAATGCCCGGCCCATCGTCTTCCACCGAAAGGCACAGCGGATGCGGCGAGCCGGCCAGCGTGACCACGATGCGCGTGCCCGGCGGCGTGTGGCCGATGGCGTTGGCCAGCAGGTTCTGCACGATGGACAGCAGGGCTGCGGGCTCGATGGCGGCCATCAGCCGATCGGGCGCGACGAGGCTCAGGTCCATGTCGCGCGCGAAGGCAGCCGGCGCCATGTCCGCCATCACCTGGCGCAACCACTGCGCCACGTCGATCACCGGCGGCGCGGACGTGGGTGCATCGTCCAGCCGCG
>NZ_CAJYES010000237.1 GCF_913773995.1 uncultured Pseudacidovorax sp. | reverse complement strand
ATCATGCGGATGTACATCCAGCTGATCGGTAGCACGGCCGCGTTGCCAAAGGGCGCGGCAGACACCGCCCCCACCGTTGCCGGCTTGCCGCCCGTCGCATGGCCGGGCAGGAAGGGCACCAGATCTTCCACCACGCACACCGGGCCCACGCCCGGGCCGCCACCGCCATGGGGGATGCAGAAGGTCTTGTGCAGGTTCAGGTGGCTCACGTCGCCGCCGAACTCGCCGGGCGCGGCCACGCCCACCAGTGCGTTCATGTTGGCGCCGTCCACGTACACGCGGCCGCCGTGGGCATGCACGATCTCGCACAGCTCCTTCACCCGCGTTTCGAACACGCCATGGGTGCTGGGGTACGTGATCATGATGCAGGCGAGCTTGTCGCCGTGCTTCTCGCAGGCGCGCTTCAGGTCGTCCATGTCGACGTTGCCGCTCGCGTCGCAGGCTGTCACCACCACCTGCATGCCGGCCATCTGGGCACTGGCCGGATTGGTGCCGTGCGCCGAGGACGGAATCAGACACACGTTGCGATGGCTCTCACCACGGCTTTCGTGCCAGGCCTTGATGGCCAGCAGGCCGGCGTACTCGCCCTGGCTGCCGGCATTGGGCTGCAGGCTGATGCCCGCATAGCCCGTGGCCTGGCACAGCCAGTCGCGCAGTTGCGCGTCCAGCTCGGCATAACCGGCCAGCTGCGACGGCGGCGCAAAGGGATGCACGTCGGCGAACTCGGGCCAGGTGATGGGGATCATCTCGCTGGTGGCGTTGAGCTTCATGGTGCAGCTGCCCAGCGGGATCATGCTGCGGTCCAGTGCGAGGTCCTTGTCCGAGAGGCTGCGGATGTAGCGCAGCATGGCCGTCTCGCTGTGGTGCGTGTTGAAGACGGGATGCGTCAAGAAGGCGGTGGTGCGCTGCAGGTGTGCCGGGATCAGCGAGGGCAGCTCGGCCTCGAAGTCCTCCACGCGGGGCAGCGCCTGGCCGTCGGCGGCGAAGGCCTGCCAGATCAGCGCAAGGTCGGCGCGGGTCGTGGTCTCGTCCAGGGCGATGCACAGGTACTCGCCAAAGTAGACGCGCAGGTTGGCGCCCAGCGACAGGGCCTTGGCCAGCACGGCCTGCGTCCTGTCCTTGGTGTGCAGCGACAGCGTGTCGAAGCTCGGCACTTCGCGCAGGGGCGCACCCAGCTGCTTCAGGCCGGCGGCGAGGATGGCGGTGTAGGCGGCCACGCGGCGCGCGATGCGCGTCAGCCCGGCGGGGCCGTGATACACGGCATACATGCTGGCCACGACGGCCGGCAGCACCTGCGCCGTGCAGATGTTGGAGGTGGCCTTCTCGCGGCGGATGTGCTGCTCGCGCGTCTGCAGCGCCAGGCGGTAGGCGGGCGCACCGTGGCTGTCCACGCTCACGCCCACCAGCCGGCCGGGCAGGGAGCGCTTGAATTCGTCGCGGCAGGCCATGAAGGCCGCATGCGGGCCGCCAGCGCCCATGGGCATGCCGAAGCGTTGGGTGTTGCCCACCACGATGTCGGCGCCCCATTCGCCGGGCGGCGCGATCAGCGTCAGCGCCAGCAGGTCGGTGGCGACGATCAGCGCCGCCTGCTTGCTGTGGATGAGTTCGGCGTCGGCGCGCAGGTCATCGATCCGGCCGCTGGTGGCGGGGTACTGGGCCAGCACGGCGAAGTAGTCGCCGGCGAGCAGATCGTTCCATTCCTGCAGCGAGTTGGCCAGCACCACCTCGATGCCCAGCGGCGCGGCGCGGGTCTGGATCACCTCGATGGTCTGCGGATGGGCGTCGCCGGCCACGACGAAGCGTTGGCTCCTGCTCTTGACGCTGCGCCTGGCCAGCGTCATGGCCTCGGCGGCGGCGGTGGCCTCGTCCAGCATCGAGGCATTGGCGATGGCCATGCCGGTCAGGTCGGTGACCATGGTCTGGAAGTTGACCAGCGCCTCCATGCGGCCCTGGCTGATCTCGGCCTGGTAGGGCGTGTAGGCGGTGTACCAGGCGGGGTTCTCCAGCACGTTGCGCAGGATGACGCCCGGCGTGTGCGTGCCGTGGTAGCCCTGGCCGATGAAGCTCTTCACGCGCTGGTTCTTCGATGCGATGGCCTTCAGCTCGGCCAGCGCCTCGGCCTCGCTCACCGCGGGCGGCAGCTGCATCGGCTGGCTACGGCGGATCGAGGGCGGCACGATGCTGTCGATGAGCTGCGCGCGCGAGCTTTCTCCCACGGTGGCCAGCATGCGCGCCTCGGCTTCGGCGTCGGGGCCGATATGGCGGGCGATGAATTCAGTGGGGTTCTCGAGGTCGCGCAGGGAGGGGGCGGAAGAGCTCATGGCAGCGGGCCGGCGGGGTGGTGGGAAGAAGAGAAAAAAGAGGGGCTCTCGCACAGCGGGAGCTCTGGGCCGTGGGAAATGGAAGCGCGGAGGGTGAAGGACAGGCCGTGGCCCTCACCCCAACCCTCTCCCAGAAGGAGAGGGAGGCATGCCGGCGCGTCGGTACGGACGCGCCTGCGCAGGCATCAGGCGCCTTCGGTGAACTTGGCGTAGCCCGGCTCGTCCATCAGCTGGTCGAACTCCGCCATGTCCTTGTCCTGCAGCAGCACCTTGAAGAACCAGCCGGCGCCCATCGGGTCGCTATTGGCCAGCGAGGGGTCGGCGCGCAATGCTTCGTTGACCTCGACGACTTCACCGGTCACGGGCATGTAGATGTCGGCGGCCGCCTTGACGGACTCGACCACGCCGGCCACTTCGCCCTGCTTGAAGGTCTTGCCGACTTCGGGCAGGTCGACGAAGACCACGTCACCGAGCGCTTCCTGCGCATGTACGGTGATGCCGACGGTGGCGGCCTCGTGGTCGGCGATCTCGATCCACTCGTGGTCCTTGGAGTAGTGAATGGTCATGCGGGGCTCCTGAAAGAAGAAGAGGGGGATTGAAGGAAAAGGTCGAGCGACGAGTATCAGCGCAGGGCGGGGCGGCTGCGTGTACGCCCCGGGCGCAGGCGCGTCGGCATTTGTCTGACGGCACGGACGCGGTGCGGCATGGCTCGATGCACGGTCAAGTCGGCGCTCGATGGCTCAGCCGCGGTAATAGCGGGCCGGAACGAAGGGCATGGGAACAACCTCCATCGTCACCGGCTTGCCGCGCACCAGGGCGTCGATGCGGGTGCCGACAGCGGCGTGGGCGGCATCGACGTAGGCCATGGCGATGGGCCGGTCGATGGTGGGCGACAGCAGGCCGCTGGTCACCTCGCCGATGGCTGCGCCGCCGGGCACATGCAGGGCCGTGTGCTCGCGCACCGGCACGCGTTCCAGCGCGACCAGGCCGACGCGGCGGCGGGCGACCTGCGCGCTCCCGTCCAGCTGGGCCAGCACCTTGTCCGCGCCGGGGAAGCCACCCGCGCGCTCGCCGCCGGTGCGGCGCACCTTCTGGATCGCCCAGGTGAGCGCGGCCTCGACGGGCGTGGTCGTGGTGTCGATGTCGTTGCCGTAGAGGCACAGACCGGCTTCGAGCCGCAGCGAGTTGCGCGCGCCCAGACCGATGGGCGCCACCTCGGGTTGGGCGAGCAGCAGGTGGGCCAGCCGCTCGGCATCGGCGCCAGCGACGGAGATCTCGAAGCCGTCCTCGCCCGTGTAGCCGCTGCGCGTGGCGAAGACCGGGATGCCGCCGATGGCCATGGCGCCGCCGGTCATGAACACATGGCGCTCGCTGCCGGGCGTCAGGCGCGCCATCACGGCCGCCGCCAGCGGGCCCTGCAGCGCCAGCAGGGCGTGGTCGGGCAGGGGCTGCACCGTGCAGCGCTGGCCGATGCGGGCCTGGATGTGGGCGATGTCGGCCGCCTTGCAGGCGCCGTTGACGATCACGAAGAAGGAGTCACCGCCCTCGTTGAAGAACATCAGGTCGTCGAGGATGCCGCCTGCGTCGTCCAGCAGCAGGCCGTAGCGCTGCTTGCCGGGGGGGAGGCCGATGACGTCCACGGGCATCAGCGTCTCGAGCGCGGCGGCCGCCTCGGGGCCCGAGACGCGCAACTGGCCCATGTGCGAGATGTCGAACAGGCCAGCGGCCGTGCGGGTATGGCGGTGCTCTGCGATCAGGCCTGCGGAGTACTGCACCGGCATCGAATAGCCGGCGAAGGGCACCATGCGGGCGCCCAGTTCGACATGCAGGCCGTGCAGCGGAGTGTGGAGAAGGGGAGCGGCAGGAGAGGAAGCAGCGGCGGACATGGGCATCTCACGGGGTGTACAGCGCCACGACGGCTGTCGTGGTCCACCCCGGCTGTCCGCTTTACCTGAGAGATTCACCCCGCGATGGGGGCTTGCTCCTTCGGTGGACGCGCGGCCTGGGCCGCGACGCCTCTCTCCAGCAGGGAAACGCCCCGAACCCGGGGCGTGCCGCCAGTCCTTTTGCCTGAGCGTTCGGAACTCGTCGAGTCCTGCGCCTTCGGCGGCCCCGTCGCGCGGGGCTCTCTCCTGACGAAGCGCGCAGTGTAAGGGACAAGGCGCGCGCCGCGGGCGCTATTTGAAGCCGCTCAGCGCCCGTACACCAGGTCGCGCAGGCCCAGCGAGATGGCCGGCACATAGGTGATGACCATCAGGCAGGCCAACACCACCAGGATGAAGGGGATCAGCCGCGTCACGATCTTGTCCAGCGAGATGCGCGCCACGGTGCAGGCGGCGAACAGGTTGACGCCGAAGGGCGGGGTGATCATGCCCAGCGCCAGGTTCACCACCATGATCAGCCCGAAGTGAACCGGATCGATGCCGAAGTGCTGGGCCACCGGCGCGAGGATGGGGGCCAGCACGATGATGGCAGCGCTGGTCTCGATGAACATGCCGATCACGAAAAGCGCCGCGTTGACGCCCAGCAGGAACATGGTGGGCGACTGCAGCACCGCCTCCAGCCAGTGGCCGATGGCTTCGGGCACCCCGGCGCGGGTGATCAGGAAGGCGAACAGCCCCGCATTGGCGATGATGAACATGATCACGGCCGAGGACAGCACCGACTTGCGCAGGATGGCGTAGAGGTCCGGCAGGCGGATCTCGCGGTAGATCACCATGCCGACGACCAGCGCGTAGAACACGGCCACGGCCGAGGCTTCGGTGGGCGTGAACACGCCGCCATAGATGCCGCCCAGTATGATCACCGGCATCAGCAGTGCCCAGCCGGCCTGCCACAGCGCGCGGCCGAAGGGCATGCGCCCTTCGCCGTCGTTCTTGCCCCAGCCCTTCCATTTGCAGTAGACCCACACGAAGAGCATCAGCGCCCCACTGATCAGCAGACCCGGGCCGAAACCGGCAATGAACAGTTCGCCGATGGACACCTCGGCGCTCACGCCGTACAGGATCATCGGGATCGACGGCGGAATGATCACGCCCAGTTCGGCGCTCGTCGCCTGCAGGGCGGCCGCGTAGTTGGTGGGGTAGCCATGCTTGATGAGCGCCGGAATCAGGATGGCGCCGATGGCGAAGGTGGTGGCCACCGACGAGCCGGACACCGCGGCGAAGATCATGCAGGTCAGCACGCAGGTCATGGGCAGGCCGCCCTGGATGCCGCCCACGATGCTCTTGGCGAACTCCACCAGCCGTCGGGAGATGCCGCCGGTCTCCATCAGGTTGCCCGCCAGGATGAAGAAGGGAATGGCGGCCAGCGGAAACTTGTTGATCGAGTTGAAGATCTCCTTGGCGGAGATCAGCATGTTGGCGCCGTTGACCTGAATGCCGACGATGGACGCCAGGCCGATGGACACCGCCACCGACACCGACAGCGCGAAGCACAGCACCATCGTGCCGACCATGATGGGGGTCATTGCGCGGTCTCCAGTTCGAGGCGCTTGGGATCGAGGTAGTTGCCCACGATGCCGAAGATGGAGAACACCGCCCCCACCGGCAGGGCCAGGTAGGCCCACACCATCGACAGGCTTTCGAGTCCCGCCATCGACTGCACCCGGCCGCGCATCGCGTAGTCGAAGCCCCACCACAGGATCACGCTGATCAGGGCCAGGGCCGCCAGGCTCACGGCCGCGTCGAGCAGGCGGCGCACGCGCGGCGTGCTCCAGCGATAGAGCACGTCCACGCTCACCATCGCGCCCTGGCGAAAGGCCATGGGAATGCCGAGGAACACCATCCAGATCAGGCTGATGCGGATCAGGATCTCGCTCCATTCGGCTGGCTGCTCCAGCACGAAGCGGGTGACGATCTGGAACATGCCGAGCGACGCGGCCACCACCAGCATCAGGCAGGCCAGCGCCATGGACAGCGCAGTGGTCCGGCGTTCGAAGGCCAGGAACTTGTCTTTCATCTCACAGGCGTTTCTTGGGAATGAAAAAGCCCGCCGGCGGGGGCGGGCCAAAGGCGCAGGCGTGTCGCCGGGGCGCGGTCAGGGCTGGTAGTTGCGGATGCGGTCCAGGTTGGCCTTGCCGAAGTCCTTCTCGAACTGGGCCTGGGCCGGGGCGAGCGCCGCCACGAACTTGGCCTTGTCGAGGTTGTCGATTACCGTCATGCCCTTGGCACGCAGGTCTGCCACGCCCCGGGCGTCGTCCTCGTCCACGCGGGCGCGGTTGGCCTTGGCGGCCTCCTTGGCGGCGTCCAGGAAGGCCTGCTGATCGGGCGGCGCCAGCTTGTCGAACACGCCCTTGTTCATCACGAAGATGCAGGGCGAGTACACATGGCCCGTGAGCGACAGGTGCTTCTGCACCTGGTCGAACTTGGCCGAGATGATCACGGGCAGGGGGTTCTCCTGGCCGTCCACGGTGCCCTGCTGCAGGGCGGTGAACACCTCGGGGAAGGCCATCGGCGTGGTGATGATGCCAAAGGTCTTGTATGCGGCGATGTGCACCGGGTTCTCCATGGTGCGCATCTTCAGGCCCTTGAGGTCCTCCGGCGCCTTCACGTCGCGCTTGCTGTTGGTCATGTGCCGGAAGCCGTTCTCGGCCCAGGCCAGCGCCTTGAAGCCCTTGGCATCGAACTTCTTGAGCAGGTCCTGGCCGATGGGCCCGTCGAGCACGGCGCGGGCATGGGCCTTGTCGCGGAACAGGAAGGGCACGTCCAGGATCTTGGTCTCGGGCACGAAGTTGGGCACCGGGCCGGTGGAGGAGAAGGCCAGTTCCTGCGTTCCCAGTTGCACTGCCTCGATGGATTCACGCTCACCGCCAAGTGCCCCGTTGTAGAAGGTCTGGACCTTGTAGCGGCCGTTGGTTCGCTTCTCGACCTCCTTCGCGAAGGTGTCGATGGCCACGCCCTGGTGCGAGTTCTGCGCGACCGAGATGCTGATCTTCATGGTGGTCTGCGCCAGCGCGGCGCAGGCCATGCCGAGGCCCAGGGCAAGGCCGGCGGCCAGGCGGGTGAGTTTCATGGGGAAGTCTCCTGATTCGCTGCAGCAAGGCCATGGATTGCCCAAAGCCTGAGAAGACCCTGACTATGCTCCGCGGGGGTGCTGTGCCGAGTCGGGACTTTCACGGACGCACCGCCCGCGCGTCGTGTGTGGCGGCTGTGGCGAGGCCAAAAAAAGGCGCCCGAAGGCGCCTTGTCGTTTCCGGCCCAATGGGCACGGAGCGGTCGTCACATGCCCGTGTAGTTCGGCCCACCGCCGCCCTCGGGCGTGACCCACACGATGTTCTGCGTCGGGTCCTTGATGTCGCAGGTCTTGCAGTGCACGCAGTTCTGCGCGTTGATCTGCAGCCGCTCCTTGCCGCCACCGGCCGCTTCGTCAGGCACGAACTCGTACACGCCGGCCGGGCAGTAGCGGCTCTCGGGGCCGGCGTACTGGGGCAGGTTGATGCGCGTGGGCACCGTCGGGTCCTTCAGCGTCAGGTGCGCCGGCTGGTTCTCCTCGTGGTTGGTGTTGCTGATGAACACCGAGCTCAGGCGGTCGAAGGTGAGCTTGCCGTCGGCCTTGGGATAGACGATCTTCTTGCACTCGGCCGCCGGCTTCAGGCGGGCATGGTCGGCCTCGGTGCGGTGGATGGTCCAGGGGATGTGGCCGCGCAGCACGAACTGCTCGATGCCCGTCATCACCGTGCCCACCGTCAGGCCCTTCTTGAACCACTGCTTGAAGTTGCGGGCCTTGTAGAGCTCGGTGTGCAGCCAGCTCTTCTCGAAGGCCTCGGGGTAGGACGACAGTTCGTCGAACTGGCGGCCGGCCTGCACCGCCTCGAAGGCGGCGTCGGCGGCCAGCATGCCGGTCTTGATGGCGGCATGGCTGCCCTTGATGCGGCTGGCGTTGAGGTAGCCGGCCTCGCAGCCGATCAGCGCACCGCCCGGGAACACCGTCTTGGGCAGCGACAGCAGGCCGCCGGCTGTGATGGCTCGCGCGCCGTAGGAGATGCGCTTGGCCGGCTTCAGGCCCTGGTCCTGGCCTTCGAGGTACCAGCGGATGTTGGGGTGCGTCTTGAAGCGCTGGAACTCCTCGAAGGGGCTCAGGTGCGGGTTCTGGTAGTCCAGGCCCACCACGTAGCCGATGATCAGCTGGTTGTTCTCGGCGTGGTAGACGAAGGAGCCGCCATAGGTGTCGTTAGGCAGCGGCCAGCCGGCGGTGTGGATCGCCAGGCCCGGCTCGTGGCGGGCGGGGTCGATCTCCCACAGCTCCTTGATGCCGATGCCGTAGCTTTGCGGGTCGCGGCCGTCGTCGAGCTTGAAGCGGGTGATGAGCTGCCGGCCCAGGTGGCCGCGCGCGCCTTCGGCGAACAGCGTGTACCTGGCATGCAGCTCCATGCCGAGCTGGAAGTTCTCGGTCGGCTCGCCGTCCTTGCCGATGCCCAGGTTGCCGGTGGCCACGCCCTTGACCGAGCCGTCCTCGTTGTAGAGCACCTCGGCGGCAGGGAAGCCGGGGAAGATCTCCACGCCCAGTTCCTCGGCCTGCGTCGCGAGCCAGCGCACCACGTTGCCCAGGCTGACGATGTAGTTGCCCTCGTTGTGGAAGTTGGGCGGCAGCATGAAGTTGGGCACGCGCGTCGCGCCCGTCTCGCTCATGAGCAGGAAGGTGTCGGCCGTGACGGGCTGGTTCAGCGGCGCACCCTTGGCCTGCCAGTCGGGGATCAGCTCGGTCAGTGCCCGCGGGTCCATGATGGCGCCCGACAGGATGTGCGCGCCGGGCTCCGAGCCCTTCTCCAGCACCACGACCGAGATCTCCTTGTCGTTGAGCGCCGCAAGCTGCTTCAGGCGGATGGCGGCCGAGAGGCCGGCGGGGCCGCCGCCGACGACGACGACGTCGTACTCCATGGCTTCGCGCGGGCCGAACTGGGCGAGGATCTCTTCTTGTGTCATCGGGTGGGATCGGAGGATGGGTTCGAGGGGGCGCGGCCATGGGGCTGGCACGCCTGTGAAGCACTGCGCATTCTAGAGGTCGGGCCCTGGTCACATAGGCGACGCCAGCCCGGGGAGATACCGCTCCTGATGGGCCCGCGGACGGGCCTACGATGCCACGCCATGCGCATCGAGATTCCCGAACAGAAGAAGCTGGTCTATGAGATGACCATCCCCATCCGCTGGGGCGACATGGACGCCATGGGCCATCTCAACAACGGCACCTATTTCCGCTACATGGAGACGGCCCGCATCGACTGGATGCGCTCCATCGGCTTCCAGCCCGACCCTCATGGCGAGGGCATGGTGATCGTCAATGCCTTCTGCAACTTCTATCGCCAGATCGAGTATCCGGGCGAGGTGCTGCTGCGCATGTATGTGAGCGATCCGGCGCGCACCACTTTCGAGAGCTGGGCCACCATGGCCCGCGTCGAGGCGCCCGAGGTGATCTGCGCCGCCGGCGGCGCCACCACGATCTGGGTCGACTTCCCGGCGCAGAAGGCCCGGCCCCTGCCGGAGTGGCTGCGCGAGATCGTCGCGGGTTGAAGGCTCAGACGGGCATCGACAGCCGCGCCTCGAAGCCGCGCGCGCGGCCGGGTGGCGGCGAGGCCAGCTGCAGCTGCGCCCCCTGTTGCTGCGCGATGGTGGTAACGATGGACAGGCCGAGGCCATAGCCGGTGCGGTCTTCCGTCTGCCTCACGTGCCGTTCGCGCAGGGCCTGCAGCCGGTCCGCCGGCACGCCGGGGCCGCTGTCCCGCACGATCACTGCGCCGGGTGCCGCCACTTCCAGCTCCACAGGACCTTCGGGCGCGTAGCGCAGGGCGTTCTCGATCAGGTTGCGCAGGGCGATGGCCAGCGCATCCACATCGCCCAGGACGGGCGACAGGGGCTCCTCCGGCACATGCAGCGTCAGCCGCTCGGCCGCGCGTGTGTCCTGCCAGAACTCCTCGGCCACGGTGCCGGCCAGCTTGACCAGATCGACCGGCCGTCGCGCGAGCGCCGCACCCGACTCGGCGCGCGAGAGCTGCAGCAGCTTCTCGGCCCGGTGGCTCAGCTGCCGCAGCGAGTCCAGTGCGGCCTGCACGTCCTGGCGCGACAAGCCGTGGTCCAGCGCGGTCTGCAGCCGCAGGCGCGCGGCCGCCAGGGGCGTGCGCAACTCGTGGGCGGCATTGGCGGCCAAAGCACGTTCCACGTTCAGTGCCTGGGCCAGGCGGTCCAGCAGGTGGTTGACGTCGTCGCACACCGAGCGCAGTTCGGGGGGCAGACCGGCCAGCTCGATCGGCCGCAGATCGGCGCTGCTGCGCTGGGCGATCTCCCGCGCCAGTGTCTGCAGCGGCCGCAGTTCGCGCGTGGCGATGCGCCAGAGCACGAGCGCCAACAGCGGGAGGGCGGTGATCAGCGGCACCATCAGGCCATACAGCGTGCGATCCACGGCTTCCCGTCTCTCGGAGATGGGGTCGGCCACCTGAAGGTACAGGTCGCGGGTGGGATGCCGCACGGTGTAGATGCGCCAATCCGGCGTGTCGGCAAAGCCGGGCGCCAACGGAACGTCGAAGAAATCGGGCCGGGCGTTCGAGGAATGCAGCAGGAGCCGGGTACCCCCATCGACCATCTGGTAGACCACCTCGTCCTGGATGAACAGCGGCGGCGGCGCCACGAGCGGCTGCTCGGGCTTCGTGCCGTGGGACAGGGCGTCGTACTGATCCACCGCGATGTCGAACATCCGGTGCGAGACCTCCACCAGCTCGTTGTCGAAGTTGAAGCTGATCTCCCGATCCACGAACCAGACGACGGCCAGCACGCACAGCAGCCACATCGCGCCGACGGAAAGAATCAGCGTGCGCGTGAGGCGCGCCGCGAGCGAGGTGCGTTCGGGCTTGTGCGGACCGGCCGCGCGGGCGTTCATCCCCCCGGCTCCGGGGCCGAATCGGTGGCGTCGTCGCCGGGTGCCAGCCGGTAGCCGAGGCCCCGCAGGGTCTGGATGTGCGAACGGCCGAGCTTGCGGCGCAGCCGGCTCACGAACACCTCCAGCGTGTTGCTGTCGGTGTCGTCGTCGAAGCCGTAGAGCGCATCCAGGAGCGCTTCGCGGCTGTGGATGCGGTCGGGGCGGCTGGCCATCACCCGAAGCAATGCCCATTCCTTCTGCGTGAGGGTGACCGGTACACCGTGCACCCGGGCCTGGTCGTTGCCGAGGTCGATCTCCAGCGAGCCCAGGCGGACGGTGGACGATTCAACGCTGCTGCGACGCCGTTCCACGGCACGCAGGCGTGCCAGCAGTTCGGCCGGGTCGTAGGGCTTGATCAGGTAGTCGTCCGCGCCGGCATCCAGGCCGCGGATGCGGTCGCTGACCTGATCGCGTGCGGTGAGCACGATAACGATGGGCCGTTCCGGCAGGGTGCGCAGCCCGGGCATCAACATGAGCCCGTCGCCGTCGCCCAGGTGAAGGTCGAGCAGCACCGCCGCATAGTGCGCGCTGGCCAGCGCGGCGCGCGCGTCGGCCAGGCTGGGCACCGCATCGACGATGAACGCCTTCGCACGCAGGTAGCTGCAGACGGCATCGGCCAGGTTGAGGTCGTCTTCGACGAGAAGGATGCGCATGGCGTCGAGTCTAGTGCGGGCCGGCAGGGTTTCAGGCTGCATTCACGGCGCGGGCCTAGGCTTGCGCCCGCCCATGGCTGCGCCTTCCCGTTCCGTCTCTCCGTTCTGGCCCACCCTGGCCATCACTGCCGCCCTGGTGGCCTGGGATCTGAGCGGGGCAGACCTGTGGCTGGCGGGCCTGGTCGGAACGCCCGTGGGATTTCCGCTGCGGGCCGACTGGACGCTGAACCGGCTGATGCACAACGGCGGCAAGGTGCTGTCCTGGGCCATCGTGCTCTGGATGCTGGCCGCCGTGTGGGTGCCTGTCGGCCCCTGGCGGTGGTTGTCGAGGCTGGAGCGGTGGCAACTGGTGCTGTCCGTGCTGGCCGCCGTGGGCGCCGTCACCCTGTTCAAGAAATTCAGCCTCACCAGCTGCCCCTGGGATCTGCGCATCTTCGGGGGCGTGGCGGAGCATGTTTCGCACTGGCGCTGGGCCGTGGCCGACGGCGGGCCCGGTCACTGCTTTCCAGCGGGTCATGCCTCGGCCGCCTTCGGCTTCGTCGGTGGATGGTTCGTCTGGCGCCGGCGGTCGCCTGCCTTCGCGCGCGGATGGCTGCTCGCTGCGATGGCGGCCGGCCTTGTGCTGGGTGTCGGCCAGCAACTGCGTGGCGCGCACTTCCTGAGCCACACGCTGTGGAGCGGCTGGCTGTGCTGGGTGGCAGGCTGGGGTGTCGACGCCGCGATGGACTGCCTGCGCCAGCGGTCAGTCGCTGACAAGAAACTGAACGCCGGCTGAAGGGGAGGTTCAGGGTGACTTCAGTGCCGGTTTCTATGCTTCGCGGATGCCGTTGATCTCCTCCGCGCCGATCCTGCGCGAGCCTTCTGCGTTCGATTTCGAACCCTCACGCGGCTGGCTGTTGCACGCGCGTTCGCCGCGAACGATCGTCCTGGTCCTGACCGCCTACCTGCTTCTGGCCGCGAACTGGCCCTTGTGGATCGAGCTCGCCCAGCTGGGGCGGGCCCCCAGTCTGTACTTCCCCAACATCTTTGGCATGGCATGGCTGCTGGGCGGCGGCCTGGTCGCGCTGCTGTCCTTGACCGCCTGGTCGCGGTTCATGAAGCCGCTGTGGATGCTCCTGGTGCTGGTGGCCGCGGTGGTGCAGCACTACATGGCAACGTATCGGATGGTCATGGATCCCTCCATGGCGCTCAATGTGCTGCAGACCGACCCTGGCGAAGCACGTGACCTGCTCAGCCTGACGATGGTATTCCGGGTCCTGATCGTGGCTGTGCCGGCGATCTGGTGGCTCTGGTGCGTGCCGGTGCTCCCGCAGCGGCCGTTGGGGGCGCTGGGGCGCAATGCCGTGCTGTTCTTCGCTGCGGTGGCCGTCACGGTCGGGGGCGGCATGCTCATGTCCCGGCAATTGGCCCCGCTCATGCGCAACCAGCCGCACCTGCGGTACATGATGAACCCGCTGGCCAGCGTGTATTCCTTCGGCACGGCGGCCACGCGGCCGCTGCTGCATCGAAGCCGCAAGCTGGTGCCGATCTCCGGCGGCGCAGCACTGGGGGCGAGCTATGCAGCGCAGACCCGTCCGCGCCTGCTGCTGTTGGTGGTGGGCGAGACGGCCCGGGCCGATCACTTCGGGCTCAATGGCTACGCGCGCGACACCACGCCCGCGCTCAAGGCGCGCAACGTGGTGAGCTTCCACGACATGCGCTCCTGCGGCACCAACACCGCCGCGTCGGTGCCCTGCATGTTCTCGCATCTGGGCAAGCAGGACTACGAAGGCCGCAAGCAGGACTACGAGAACCTGCTCGATGTGATGCAGGCGGCAGGCCTCGCAGTGCTTTGGATCGACAACCAGTCGGGCTGCAAGGGGGTGTGTGACCGCGTACCCCATGCCGAGGCCAACGACGCGAAGCAGATCGCGGCCAATCCCACCCTGTGCAACGACGGTGAATGCCTCGACGACGTCATGCTCAAGGGTCTGGACGAACGCATTGCCGCCTTGCCGCCCGAGCGGGTGGCGCGTGGCGTGGTTCTCGTCATGCACCAGATCGGCAGCCACGGCCCGGCCTATTTCAGGCGTTCACCTGCGGACGGCAAGCCTTTCCAGCCCGAATGCCGTACGGTGACGCTGTCCGACTGCGCGCACAGCGAGCTGATCAATGCCTATGACAACTCGATCGTGCACACCGACCACTTCCTCGGCGACGCCATCGACTGGCTCAAGGCGCGCCGCGGCCGCTTCGACACGGGCATGCTCTACCTGAGCGACCATGGCGAATCGCTGGGCGAATACGGCCTTTTCCTCCATGGCGTGCCGTATGCCTTCGCCCCCGACGTCCAGAAGCATGTGCCCTTCGTGGCCTGGCTCGATGGCGGGCTCGGCGGGCGCACCGGTGTGCAGGATGCCTGCCTGCGCAAGGCGGTTGACCGGCCGCTGACGCACGACAACCTCTACCACACAGTTATGGGTCTGGTAGACGTCAAGAGCCCCACCTACAAGCCGACGCTGGATGCCTTCGAAGGGTGCCGGCAGGCGTCCGGCTGATCCCTCCGTGGCAGCCGGCCCGGGGGGTCGGACCCGAACGTTTTTCAGTCCTGATGCGTGCGGACAGCGGAAGCCGGCATGGCCTGGGTCGCGGACAGCGCCTCGTGGCACAGCAGCAGGAGTTCGAAGGCCCGCCGTGCCGCAGCCGCGGCTGCATCCAGCCGGGCGTCGCTGTGCAGTGCGGTCCTGAGCTCGGCAATGAAGCGTTTCCACCTCGGACCCGTGTCGGCCCCGCTCCCGCGCAGATAGTTCAGCGCCAGCGGCGCCATCGCAGGTCCCAGCCTCTTGTGCAGCACCTGGCCACCCAGGCGCGAGCCTTCCAGCACATAGGACAGTCCCCAGTCTGAACCTTCGGCCTGGAACAGCGGGTCCCGCGCAGCCGCCAGATCGATGCGTGGCGCACGCTGGCCCAGCAGGTCCTGGGCCTCGGCCAGCTCTGCATCGAGGGCGCCTCGCTCCTCCTCCAGGCGCGGCAAATCGGCGCCGGACCGCTGAAGCAGATCGACCCAGCCGCGCAGCAGGGCAAGGTGCCGGAGGTAGTCGACCGGACCGGCGCCCTCGCGTGCGATGGGCAGACCCGTATCGAGCCGGGCATGCAGTGACGAGGTCGCTTCGCGCAGGCGCTGCAGCGGATCGGTGGCCGCAGCCGTGGGGGAATGGGCCGAGGCGGCGGAGGGCGCAGAGATCATGGAGGACGCGAGCGGGTGGCCGGCCATCATAGGCAGGCGGCCTTGGTCATCCTTGCTGCGGGGGCTTGTCGGCCGGCTTTTCGCGTGGCACCCGGCCCATCAGGAAGAACTCAGGATTCGGCTGCATGCCGCTGAAGCTGGCCAGCCGGTTCGACAGGCCGAAGAAGGCGGTGATGGCGGCGATGTCCCAGATGTCCTCGTCATCGAAGCCGTGGGCATGCAGCGCGGCGAAGTCGGCCTCGTCGACCTCGTGCGACCGCTCGCACACCTTCGTGGCAAAGGTCAGCATGGCGCGCTGGCGCTCGGAGATGTCGGCCTTGCGCCAGTTGATGGCCACCTGGTCGGCCACTAGCGGCTTCTTCTCGTAGATGCGCAGCAGCGCGCCATGGGCGACGACGCAGTAGAGGCACTGGTTGGCCGCGCTGGTGGTGGTCACGATCATCTCGCGGTCACCCTTGCTGAGACGGCTGGCCCGGCCGACGCTCTCGGGCTCCATCAGCGCATCGTGGTAGGCGAAGAAGGCGCGCCACTCGGCCGGGCGGCGGGCCAGCGCCAGGAAGACGTTGGGCACGAAGCCCGCCTTCTCCTGCACGGCCAGGATGCGGCTGCGGATGTCCTCGGGGACCTGGTCGAGTTCGGCAAGCGGGTAGCGTTGGCTCATGGCGGATGTCTCCTGTCTCGTTGGGGTTGTGTGGCCAGCGTTCGATCAGAGGCAGCGGGGGCGTCGGGCGCGGTCGCGCGGGTGGCGCCCGGCGCAGGAGCTGCGGCGTTGGCTATGGCCGCGATGAGGACCTTCGAATTCACAGCGAAGGACCCGCTGCCTAGCATTGACGCCCATGAACACCGCCATCACCGCTCCTCGTCGCCTCCTCGGTCTCGTCATCAACGCCGGCGGCCTCGCCGTCGGCATCGCGCATGGCCTGAGCCTGCTGCGCTGAGGCGTCGGGTGAAGCGCTGCGTCAGTCGATGCGCGGCGGGCGGTGGTCGTCGAGCACCGCGTCGTCGCTCTCGTCCTTGAGCTGCACGCCGGTCAGGCCGCGTCGCAGCGCTTCGCGTACCAGCCAGCCGAGCTTGAAGGCGGCCGCCTCGTAGCCCAGGCCTTCAGGCCGCACGTTCGAGATGCAATTGCGCTGCGCATCGTGACGGCCACGTCGCGGTTCGTGGGTGAGGTAGATGCCCAGGCTGTCCGGGCTGGAAAGGCCGGGCCGCTCGCCGATCAGGATCGCGCCGAGCCGCGCGCCAAGGGCCTCGCCCACCTCGTCGGCCAGCGCGACGCGCGCCTGCGTCGCCACGATGACGGGCGCAATGCGCAGGTCGGATGGCAACTGCGTGCGAAGGGCAGCCAGGAGCGGCCGTGCATGGCGCTCGATGGCCAGCGACGACAGACCATCGCCCACCACCAGGCAGAGATCGCAGCCCCGTTCCGGACGCCCGCACAGGGCCTCGCCATCGGCCGCATTCAGGCTGCGGCCCAGGTCGGGTCGGCGCAGGTAGGTGGCCCGGTCCGGCGCTTGGCTGCGGGCACGCAGCACCGACCAGCCGTCTTCTTCAAGCGACCTGGCGAGGGCGTCGGCATCCAGCGCCGCATGGATGGCATCGCGCGCCATGGCATGCGCCCAGCCGAAGCGCAGCGTCTCGTCGGTGGGCATGCCGCTGCCGGCACGGCCCAATGCCAGGCGGGCCGGCGTTGCGGCGCGCCAGGCCTGCCAGGCGTCGGGCGTCACGGCCGGGGCAGATCGGTCGTCCGCTGGAGCAACCCGGGTAGAGGCTTGGGTCGGTTCGTTCGATGGGGTGCTCATGCGGCGGCTCCCAGAAGGCGAAGCCGCTCCATGCCCTGCTGCAGCATCGATGCAGGGCCTGGCAGCAGCCGGCCATCGGCGCCGGTGATGCCCATGCGCTGGAGCCAGGCCTCGAACTCCGGCGCCCGCTTCAGGCCCAGGGTGTCGCGCAGGAACAGAGCGTCGTGGAAGGAGGTGCTCTGGTAGTTCAGCATCACGTCGTCCGCACCCGGCACGCCGATCAGAAAGGTGAGGCCGGCCGTGGCCAGCAGCACCAGCAGTGTGTCCATGTCGTCCTGGTCGGCCTCGGCATGGTTGGTGTAGCAGACGTCGCAGCCGATGGGCAGGCCCAGCAGCTTGCCGCAGAAATGGTCTTCCAGGCCGGCGCGGATGATCTGCTTGCCGTCGAACAGGTATTCCGGCCCGATGAAGCCGACGACGGTGTTGATCAGCAGCGGCCGGTAGCGTCGCGCCAGCGCATAGGCCCGCGCCTCGCAGGTCTGCTGGTCGACGCCGTGGTGCGCATTGGCCGACAGCGCGCTGCCCTGGCCGGTCTCGAAGTACATGACGTTGTCGCCCAGCGTGCCGCGGCCTAGCGCGCGGGCGGCGTCGCAGGCCTCGTCCAGCAGTTCGGGCGTGACACCGAAGGAGAGGTTGGCCTTCTCGGTGCCGGCGATGGACTGGAACACCAGGTCCACTGGCGCGCCGCGCTCCATGAGCTTCATCGTGTTGGTCACATGGGTCAGCACGCAGCTCTGGCTGGGAATGGCGAAGCGCTCGATGACCTCGGCCAGCATGTGCTGCAGGCGCTCTAGCACCGGCAGGCTGTCGGAGACAGGGTTGACGCCGATCACCGCATCGCCCGCGCCGTAGAGCAGACCGTCCAGTGTGGAGGCGGCGATGCCCCGTAGGTCATCGGTCGGATGGTTGGGCTGCAGCCGCACGGCCAGATGGCCGGGAAGACCGAGGGTGTTGCGGAAGCGGCTGGTGACCTGGCACTTGCGGGCCACCGCGATCAGGTCCTGGTTGCGCATCAGCTTGGAGACGGCGGCCACCATCTCCGGCGTCAGCCCCGGCGCCAAGGCGGTCAGCGCCGCGGTGTCTGCCGCATCGGACAGCAGCCAGTTGCGGAAGTCGCCCACCGTACGGTGCGCCACTGGCGCGAAGGCGGCGGCGTCATGGCCATCGAGGATCAACCGGGTGATGTTGTCCTCTTCATAGGGGACCAGCGCCTCGCTGAGAAACTGCGCGAGCGGCGTGTCGGCCAGCACGTGCCGTGCCGCCATGCGCTGCTGCGCAGTGGCCGCACCGATGCCGGCCAGGTAGTCGCCGGAGCGCGCCGGGCTGGCGCAGGCCATCACCTGACGAAGATCGTCGAAGTCGAAGACCTGGTGCTGGATCGTCGTGCGGTAACGCATGGGCGGTGTCGGTGGGCGAGGGGCCAGCCGTGGCGAGACACCGACGCATGATCGCGCTCGCCGCCCGGCCGCCGGGTAGGACAAGCGATGCAGGTTCCGGGCCCGCGCCCGGTCTGAGCTGCTGCGGCGGGGCGCACAGAGCGTCAGGAGGGGCGGCTTATGATCCGCCGCTTTCCAACCCTGGGAGAGCCCATGACCTTCGTTTCGCGTGCCCTCGGCGCCGCTGCCGCCGCCGTTCTTTTCGCCTCTGGCGCTGTTCATGCCCAGGGCGCTGCCGTCACCACGCCCAGCGGCCTGGTCTACCAGAGCGTCAAGGAGGGCACCGGCCCCAGCCCCTCGGCCACCGACACGGTGCGCGTGCACTACCGCGGCACCTTCCCGGACAGCGGCAAGGAATTCGACAGCTCCTATGCCCGCAACCAGCCGGCCGAGTTCCCGCTCAACCGCGTGATCCCGTGCTGGACCGAGGGCCTGCAGAAGATGAAGGTGGGCGGCAAGGCCAAGCTGGTGTGTCCGCCGGCGATCGCCTACGGCAGCCGCGGCGCCGGGGGCGTGATCCCGCCCAATGCCACGCTGAATTTCGAGGTCGAGCTGCTGGGCATTCAGGGCCGCTGAACCCGGCCCGCCCGCCACGGCGGGCGCGCTCGCAGCCTGTCAGCGCTGGCCGGCACGTCCGACCGCGATCCGCAACAGGGCCAGCAGGATCAGCGCCGCGGCAGCCAGGGCCGCGGCCGCCATGATCCAGAATGCCAGCGGCGAATGCTGCGCCGGCCAGGGCCCGAGCCCGTGGTAAGCCAGCCGGTAGCCGCCGCCCAGGCCCACGCCCCCCAGCAGGGCGCAGTACACCAGCAAGGGCGCCACCGTGATGCGAAAGCAGCGCAACACGAAGATGCACAGCGTCTGCGTCGCATCTGCGAGGTGATACGCGGCGCAGGCCACCAACAGGCCCGCGGCCAGGTGGGCCACCGCGGCCTCCCGCGTGTAGAACTGGACGACGGTGCCGCGCAAGGCCAGCATCAGGCCGGCCACCATCAGGGCTACCAGCACCGCCATGCCAAGGCCCTGCCAGCAGGCGCGCCGGGCCTGTTCCGGCCGTCCGGCACCCATCCAGTAGCCGACCCGGGCGCTGGTGGCCAGGCCCAGCGAAAGCGGCACCATGTACGCGACCGCGGTAAGGTTGGACGCGATCTGGTGCGCCGCCGTGGCCGTGCTGCCCATGCGGGCGATGAACAAGGCCATGAAGGTGAAGGAGCTCACCTCGACCATGACCGACAGGCCCGCTGGCACGCCCAGCCGGGCAAAGGCGCCCAGCTGCGGCCAGTCCGGCCGCTCTGGGCGGCGCCAGAGGCGGTAGGCCTGGTATTCGGGGCGGTGGCGCAGCATCAGCACCGCGACGGCGAGCATCAGCCAGTGGACGGTCAGCGTGGCGAGCGCGCAGCCCATCAGGCCCAGTGCCGGCATGCCCAGGCCGCCGAAGGTCAGCCAGATCGACAGGGGCACCTTCACCGCCAGGGCCCCGACCTGCAGCCAGGTCACGAAGCTGGGCCGGCCGATGGCCTGGTTGAGCGTGGCGTAGATGCGAAACAGCAGCGTCGCCGGCAGGGCCGCCGCCAGAACGGCCAGGTACTGGCCCACCGCGCCGCGCATGGCCGGCGGCACTTCAGTCCAGGCCAGCAGGGGGCCGGGCGACAGCAGCAGCGCCGCGCCGACCGCCGTGGCGGCCGCGCACAGGTAGAGCGCCTGCCGCACCGAGCGGCCCATGGCCTCGCGCCGGCCGGCGCCGTGCAACTCGGCCCAGACCGGAAGCAGGGACTGCAGCGTGCCGGTCAGCGCCACGAACACGCTGATGAAGATGGCCGCGCCGATGGACAGCGCGGCCAGGGCATCCTGGTCGAAGCGGCCGGCCACCACGGTGTCGGTGACGCCGAAGGCCATGGTGGCCATCTGCCCGACCAGCACCGTGCCGGCATGGCGGGCAATGAGGCGGCGTTCGCTCACTGCGCGACCTGCCGTCGGAACAGCAGCAGGTCGTCGCTCGGGCTGGTGGGCCGGCGGTAGGTGCCTTCGAAATGCCAGTCGGCCATGCGGACCTGGTTGGGCAGGCCGAACAGGTAGTCCGGATGCACCAGCAGCCAGTCGCACTGGCCGCCGCGCGCCAGCGGCTGCAGCGCCAGTCGGCCGTGGTGGCGCAGGGCGGCGATCTGGGCGCGGTTCAGTCCCAACTCGTCGACGCAGCCCGGCTGCGTGCCCATGCGTTGCGTCAGGGCGCGCACCTGCGGCTCGTAGCTGCGGGCGTAGTCCAGCAGCGGCAGCCACAGGGTCATCAGCAGCAGCCAGCACAGGGCGGCACCGCCGGCGGGCAGGGCCATCGTTTTCCACAAGGCGGCGCGGTGGCGCCCCGTGCGCCAGCGCACCAGCCAGGCCCAGGCGATGGTCGCGGCCAGCGCCAGGCCGAAGCCGATCCAGGAGAAGTCCGGCACGAAGCCGGGCGCCAGCCGGTACACATTGGCGGCGGGTTTGGCCGGCACGCCGGTGTGCAGCGAGATCCAGTACACCCAGATGAACAGCGCCACGCCGCTGAAGAAGAGCAGGGTGAACCAGTCGATCAGCGCCGACACGCTGCGCCGGAAGGTGGGCAGCGCAAAGGCCGCCAGCGTGGCGAAGGCCGGCAGGCCGATCAGCAGGGAGCGCTCGCCGAAGTCCGTGAAGATGGTCGAGAACGAAGCCGCCAGCATGAAGCCCATCGGCAGCGCCACATGGCGGGCCGTCAGTTGCCGGCGCCAGCGCCACAGGGTCCAGATCGCCAGAGGCCAGGCCGGCCAGGTGAACCAGAGAAAGAGCTTGAGCAGCCCGCGCGCCTCGGCAATGAGGCGTTCATTGGGGTTGCTGCCGGGCAAAGAGAGATTCCAGTGGAACTGGCCGAGCGCAGCCGCCAGGCCCGCGGCGAGAAGGACGAACGCCGTCAGGCCCAGGACGCCGGTGCGGTCGTAGACCGGGCTCGCGTCGCCATCGGGCTCACGCTGGCCGAGCAGCCATTCGCGCCAGGCCAGCACCGCGCAGCCGCCGCCGAGGATCAGGCCCATGGAGGGCGCGCCGCTGAGGGCCAGTCCCAGCGTGCCGATGCCGAAGGCCGTGAGCGGCGCGGCGCGGCGGTAGGGCAGGGCTGCCGTGCCGTAGAACAGCAGCGAGGCGAAGAAGAGTTGGGCCAGCGCCGGCGTGGTCTCGTGCCCCAGCTGAGCCAGGCCCAGGCTGGCGATCAGCGCCAGCAGGCCGCCATCGGCCATGGCGCGGGCATAGTCGGTGGGCCTGGCCTCGCCGCCGAACGCGAAAGCCACCGGCTGTGCCCGCGGCGTTCGCGCCAGGTAATAGACGGCGTACCAGGTGGCCGTGAAGCTGCACCACAGCATCACCGCGTAGACGATGCGCACCGCCAGATCCGGCGGCAGCCATGAGGGCGAGAGCTGGATGGCCCAGGCGCCGATCCAGTACGGCAGCAGGGCCGGAATCTCCGGCCGCAGGCCCAGCAGCAGCGGATCGAGCCAGCGCGAAAGCCCGCCACTCCCTTCGGCCAGCGCCGCCATGTAGCCGAAGGAGGCGACGTCTGCGCTCTTCCAGGGGCCGCGGCCCAGCAGGCCGGGCATCAGGTAGGCGGCGCACAGCAGCAGCAACGCCGCCCGGGGCAGGCGGCGTACGGCGTTCTGGGCAACGATGGCGGGATTGGGAGGGCTCAATGCGCGGGGCTCACGGTCTGGCGGGAGGGCGGGCGGCCCGGATCATCGGGCGGCGCATGGGAGAAAAAACAAAGGGCAGCACGGAGATCCGGGCTGCCCTCGGTGCACCGCACGGGGCGGCGCTGTGTGCAAAGACGGCTTACTTGGAGGACAGCGCGGTCTTGCCGAACTTGTTGCGGAACTTCTCGACGCGGCCGCCCATGTTGTCCACCGACTTCTGGGTGCCGGTGTAGAAGGGGTGCGACTCGCTGGAGGTGTCCAGCTTGTACAGGGGATATTCCTTGCCTTCGAAGGTCTCGGTCTCGCGCGTATTCACGCAGGAGCGGGTGACGAACTTGAAGCCGTTGGACAGGTCCAGAAACAGGACTTCGCGGTAGTCGGGATGGATGCCTTCTTTGGCCATGGTGATTCCTTGAGCGTCGATGCGGGAGCCACTGTGCACAACCATCGTGCCAGCACTTGCCGCGAAAAGCCCTCGATTCTAGCGCGGCGGTGCCGTGAGCGCCAGTACGGCGGGCGCCTTGGCTGTTCAGGCCTTCACCACGCCGCACCAGTCGACGATGAACTGCGCCATGGCGGCCGTCACGCGCTGCATGCTTTCAACGGACACCGCCTCGTCGATCCCGTGGATGTTGCGTGCCGTCGGTCCGTAGTTGGTCACGGGGATGTCCGTCGCCAGCCGGAAATGCCGGCCGTCGGTGGTGGCGGTGCAGGCCAAGCGGGCCGGCGGCTGGCCGGTGATCTTCTCGTGGGCGGCGGCCAAGGTGCGCATGGCCGGCGCCTCCAGGTCGTAGACGCAGCCGGGCGAGCGGTGACCGCGGGCGTCGATCTCGACCACCAGCGCTGGGTTGAGCGCACGGGCCTCGGCGCGGATGCGCGCGCCGACCTGGGCCTCGACATCGGCCGGGTCCATGCCGGGGTAGTAGCCGATCCGCAGGCCCAGCGTGCAGGTGCAGGGCACCGACGAGTTCCATTCCCCGCCCTCGATCCGGCCGAGGTTGAAGTTGACCGGATGCGCCACGTCGGCGAAGGCCGGGTGGCGGTTCTCGGGCCGGTTCCACTCGGCTTCGAGTTCCTTCAGGTCGGCCATGATGGCCATGGCGGCCTCGATGGGGTTCAGCCCCTGGCCCATGTAGGCCACATGGGCCGGCCGTCCGGTGAGGGTGACGAACAGCCAGCTCACGCCGACCTGGGCGCTCATCAGCGTCTCGCCGAAGGGCTCGGGAATGATGACGGCGTCGAAGTCGGTCAGCTTCGCCTTGGCCCGGGCGGTCTGCAGCGCATGCAGGGTCGCGAGCGTGCCATTGCCCGTGTTCTCCTCGTCCAGCACGGCATTGAAGCCGACGGTGCTGGCCGGGGCGAATCCCAGCGTGCGCAGCAGCTGCAGCGCGGCCAGCGCGCAGACGATGCCGCCCTTCATGTCGCCGGCGCCGCGGCCGTATAGCCAGCCGTCTTCCACGCGCGGCACGTAGGGGCCCGCGGTCCACAGCGATTCCGGGCCGGTCGGCACCACGTCCAGGTGGCCGTTGAAGAGCACCGAGCGGCCTCGGGCCCCGGCCGGCGGCAGATGGCGGGCCAGCAGGTTGTGCCGGCCGCCGTCCGGGTCGCAGGGGCAGGAGAACAGCGCCAAGCCCTCGATCTGCCGGCTGTCGAGCAGGATGCGCTCGCAGTCCAGGCCCATGTCCTGCATCAGGCCTTCCAGGAAGTCGGCGGCCGGTTGTTCGGCGCCGGACGGGCTGGGCGCGGCGACAAAGGCGCTGAGCGTGTCGATCATCCAGGGCGTGAGGGCCCGGGCCGCGTCGCGCAACTGCGCGGGCGTGAGGGGAGAAGCCATGGGGAAGTCCGCTTTCAAAGTCGGGCGAGGACGTCGTCGAGGGTCTGCACCAGCAGGTCGGCATGGGCGCGCTCGAAGACCAGCGGGGGGCGCAGCTTGAGGATGTGGGCGGCCTCGCCCGTGGCGCTGAGCAGCACGCCGGCGTGGCGCAGGCCATTGACCACCCGCGCGGCCTCGGCCGTGGCGGGCGTGCGGCGGGCGCGATCGGTGACCAGTTCGACGCCGATGAACAGGCCCGCGCCGCGCACCTGGCCGATCAGCGCGTGTTTCTCGCCCAGTTGTCGCAGACCGGTCATCAGGTATTGGCCCACCGCCTGCGCATTGGCCTGCAGCGCGCTCTGCTGGAGCACATCGAGCACGGCGCTGGCCGCTGCCATCGAGACCGGGTTGCCGCCGAAGGTGTTGAAGTAGCGGCACTGGCGGCCGAAGGCGGCCATCACCTCGGGCCGCACGGCCAGGCCCGCGACCGGGTGGCCGTTGCCCATGGGCTTGCCCATCGTGACGATGTCGGGCACCACGCCATGCCTCGCAAAGCCCCAGAAGGCTTCGCCCGTGCGTCCGAAGCCGGGCTGCACCTCGTCGGCGATGAACACGCCGCCGGCCTCGCGGATCGCGGCCACGGCTTCCTGCAAAAAGCCGCGCGGGCCGGTGAAGATGCCGTCGCTGGAGAAGACGGTGTCCACCAGCAGCGCCGCAGGCCGTATGCCTGCGGCCTGCAGGTCGGCGATGGCGCGGCGCACGTCGTCGGCGAAGCGGCGGCCCAGCGTCTCGGCATCCAGGTCGTAGACGTCCGGTGGCGCCACGGTACGCACTGCCTCGCCCAGTTGCACATAGCGG
>NZ_CAJYES010000236.1 GCF_913773995.1 uncultured Pseudacidovorax sp. | reverse complement strand
CGATGCGGGCCGGGCGGCGGAGTGCGTGCGGGTGGCGCAGAGGGTTGCAACCGGCCGCGGTGCTCGGGCGGCCGCGCGGCGCCTCATTCGATGGGCTGGTGCACCGTCACGAGCTTGGTGCCGTCGGGGAAGGTGGCTTCGACCTGGATGTCCGGGATCATCTCGGGCACGCCCTCCATCACGTCGGCGCGGGTCAGCACTTCGCGGCCTTCGCTCATGAGCTGGGCCACCGTCTTGCCGTCGCGGGCGCCTTCCATCACGGCCGCCGAGATCAGCGCGACGGCTTCGGGGTAGTTGAGCTTCAGGCCGCGGCCCTTGCGCCGCTCCGCCAGCAGGGCGGCGGTGAAGATCAGCAGCTTGTCTTTTTCTCTGGGCGTGAGTTCCATGGTTCGCTTTGCTCAGGGTCCGCGCGGCCGGCGGTGGCCGCGTGCCCCGCGGAGGGCAGGGCGCCGCATGATAGGCAGCGTCAACGCTTTGCAACAGTCGTGCCTCGCTCGGCATGAAAGCTGCACTCTGCCGCCTGTGAACGCCGACACCTTTGCCACGCCCACCGAGCCCGCCGCCGACGACGCGCCCCAGCGCATCGTCAAGGTCCGGCGCGACTACAACAGCTGGGTCGGCAGCGAGACGCTGGAGGACTACGCCCTGCGCTTCACGCCGCAGCGCTTTCGCAAGTGGTCCGAATGGCGGGTGGCCAACACGGCCTTCGGCGCCGCCTCCTTCCTGATCCTGGAGGCCGTGGGCGCCACGCTGCTGGTGCAGTTCGGCTTCGCCAATGCCTTCTGGGCCATCGTGGCGACGGGGCTGATCATCTTCCTGGCCGGCCTGCCGATCAGTGCCTACGCGGCGCGCTACGGCGTCGACATGGACCTGCTCACCCGCGGCGCCGGCTTCGGCTACATCGGCTCGACCATCACCTCGCTGATCTACGCCAGCTTCACCTTCATCTTCTTCGCGCTCGAAGCCGCGGTGATGGCCTATGCGCTGGAGCTGGCGCTGGGCATTCCGCCGGCCTGGGGCTACCTGGTGTGCGCGCTGGTGGTGATTCCGCTGGTGACGCACGGCGTCTCGGCCATCAGCCGGCTGCAGATGTGGACCCAGGCCATCTGGCTGCTGATGCTGGTGGTGCCCTTTGCCTTCGTGCTGGCGCGCGATCCTGGTGCATTTGCCGGCATCACGCACTATGGTGGTGATCGTGGTGGTGCTTCAGGCTTCGGATTGCACGGATTTGGTGCCGCCTTGACGGTGGGCATTGCCCTGATCACCCAGATGGGGGAGCAGGCCGACTACCTGCGCTTCATGCCGGCGCGCACCGCCGCCAATCGGGGCCGCTGGTGGGCGGCCGTGGTGGCGGGCGGCCCGGGCTGGGTGGTGCTGGGCGTGGCCAAGATGCTGGGCGGCGCGCTGCTGGCGTACCTGGCCATCACCCACATGGTGCCCACCGAGCGGGCGGTGGACCCCAACCAGATGTACTTGGCCGCCTACGAATACGTCTTTCCGCAGTACGGCTGGGCGGTGGCGGCCACGGCGCTGTTCGTGGTCATCTCCCAGCTCAAGATCAACGTCACCAATGCCTATGCCGGCTCGCTGGCCTGGAGCAATTTCTTCTCGCGCGTGACGCACAGCCATCCGGGCCGGGTGGTGTGGGTGGTGTTCAACGCCCTGATCGCCTTCATGCTGATGGAGATGAACGTCTTCGAGGCCCTGGGCGACGTGCTGGGCCTGTACGCCAACATCGCCATCGCCTGGATGATGGCCGTGGTGGCCGACCTGGTCATCAACAAGCCGCTGGGCCTGTCGCCGCCGGGCATCGAGTTCAAGCGGGCCTACCTGTGGGACATCAACCCGGTGGGCGTGGGCGCGATGGTGCTGGCCTCGGGCGTGTCGATCACCGCGCACCTGGGTGTGTTCGGCCCGATGGCGCAGGCCTTCTCGGCCGTGATCGCGTTGGGCACGGCGCTGGTCGCCTCGCCGCTTATTGCGTGGGCCACCGGTGGGCGCTTCTATCTGGCGCGGCAGCCGGGGGCGGTGCCTGCTGCCGCTGCTGCTGCTGCTGCTGCTGCTGCTGCTGGTTCCGACGCCCCGGGTGTTGCTCCCTCCCCCCCTGGGGGAGGGCAGGGGTGGGGGCCAGTTCGGGCGCAGCGCTCCTCGTCGGAGGCCCTGGCCCCCATCCCCACCTTCCCCCAGCGGGGGAAGGAGCAACAGCCAGCAGCGTCGCGGCAGCAAGCTGCCCATCGCATCCACTGGGTCACTCCCGAAGCCTCCTACCAGCGCCTCGCCCCCCGCCGCTGCGTCATCTGCGAGCGCGAGTACGAGGGCCCCGACATGGCCCACTGCCCCGCCTACCAGGGCGACATCTGCTCTCTGTGCTGCACCCTCGATGCCCGCTGCGGCGACCTGTGCAAGCCGCATGCGGGCCTGTCGGCGCAGTGGTCGGCCGTGCTGCGCTGGCTGCTGCCGCGGCGCGTGTGGCCCTACCTCGACACGGGCCTGGGCCACTTCCTGATGCTGATGCTGATCGTGGTGCCGCTCCTGGCCGCCGTCTTCGGCGTGCTCTACCAGCAGGAGCTGCGCGGCATCGGCGACTGGATCGACAGCGGCGGCGCGCCCTCGGTGGCCGCGGGCCGCGCCGCCGGCAGCGAGGCGGCACAGGCCCTGGGCTCGGGCTTCCTCAAGGCCTACATGGCGCTGCTGCTGATCGCCGGCATCGTGGCCTGGTGGCTGGTGCTGGCCCACCAGAGTCGCAAGGTGGCGCAGGAAGAATCGAACCGCCAGACCCGCCTGCTGATGCGCGAGATCGAGCTGCACCGCCAGACCGACCGCGCCCTGCAGGCCTCGCGCCAGGCCGCCGACGAGGCCCGCCAGACCGCCGAGGCCGCCAACCAGGCCAAGAGCCGCTACATCAGCGCCATCAGCCACGAGCTGCGCACGCCGCTCAACAGCATCCTGGGCTATGCGCAGCTGATGGGACAGGACCCTTCGGTGCCGCCGCACCGCCAGCAGGCCGTGGCCGTCATCAAGCGCGGGGGCGAGCACCTGCTCTCGCTCATCGAAGGCACGCTCGACCTGGCCCACATCGAGGCCGGCAAGCTCACGCTGCAGGCCCGGCCCATGGCCTTCGGCGACATGCTGCAGTCGCTGGCCGACATGTTCGAGCTGCAGGCGGCGGACAAGGGCCTGCGCTTTGTCTTCGAACCCGCCGCGCAGCTGCCGGCCGTGGTGCGCGCGGACGAGCGGCGGGTGCGCCAGATCCTCATCAACCTGCTGGGCAATGCCATCAAGTTCACGGCGCGGGGCCAGGTCACGTTTCGCGCCGCCTATGCCCGCGAGTTCGCCACGCTGGAGGTGGAAGACACCGGCCCCGGCCTGCACGAGGACGAGCTGGCCCGCATCTTCGAGCCCTTCGCCCGCGGCGACTCGCGCGGCAGCGCCCCCGGCGCCGGCCTGGGCCTGACCATGGCCAAGATGCTCACCGACCTGATGGGTGGCGAGATGAAGGTCAGCAGCACGCCGGGGCAAGGCGCGCTGTTTCGCGTGCGGCTCTTCCTGCCGCGGGTGCACGAGGCGATGGCCGGCACGCTGGGCCACGGCGCCTCCATCGGCAGCACCAGCCTGGCGGCGGGGCCGGCGGCCGAATCGAAGATGCCGCGCCGCGGCTACGAAGGCCCGCGCCGCCAGCTGCTGGTGATCGACAACGAGGAGGCCGACCGCGACCTGCTGGTGCACCTGCTGCAGCCGCTGGGCTTCGAACTGCGCACCGCCGCCAGCGGCCATGACGGGCTGGACCTGCTGGCCGCCGGCTACCGGCCGCATGCCGTCTTCGTGGACCTGGCCATGCCCGGCATCGACGGCTGGGAGACCATCCGTCGCGCCCGCGCCCTGCTGGGTGCGAGCCGGGGCGCTGGCCACGAGACCGTGTTTGCCGTCGTCTCCGCCAACGCCTTCGACAAGCGGCTGGAGAACGACGTGGGCATCACGCCCGAGGACTTCTTCGTCAAGCCCGTGCGCCACAGCGAACTGCTCGACTGGATCGGCCGCCGCCTCGACCTGCGCTGGACGGCCGACCCGGCCGCCGCCGCTGCGCCCGCCGGGCCGGCCGAGCCCGCCGCCATCGTCGCCCCCGGCGCCGAGCGGCTGCGGGCGCTGGAAGAGGCCGTCCAGCTCGGCTACCTTCGCGGGATCATGACCAAGCTCGACGACATCGACGCCGCCCAGCCCGAATGCGCCGCCTGGACGGCGCAGCAGCGTGCGCTCGCGCGGCAGTTCCGCTTCGAGGACATGGGCCGCGCCCTCACCGAAGCGCTGGAAGCTTCCTGACCATGAACGGCATCGACGAATTCTCCGAAGACGACGACGGCGGCGCTGCCGCCGCCGTGCCCGCCATCTCGCCCCTGGCCGCCAGCCTGCGTGAGAACACCGCCCGCGGCGACCTCGTGCTGGTGGTCGACGACGTGCCCGACAACCTGGCCGTGCTGCACGACGCGCTGGACGAATCGGGCTACACCGTGCTCGTGGCAACCGACGGCCCCACCGCGCTGGCCCGCGCCGCGCAGGCCCATCCGGACATCGTGCTGCTCGACGCCATGATGCCGGGCATGGACGGCTTCGAGGTGGCGCGCCGCCTCAAGGCCGACGCCGCCACGGCGGAGATTCCCATCGTCTTCATGACCGGCCTGACCGAGACCGAGCACCTGGTCGCAGCGCTGGAATCGGGCGGCGTGGACTACGTCACCAAGCCCATCAAGCCCAAGGAAGTGCTGGCCCGCATGAACGTGCACCTGCAGGGCGCCCGCCGCGCGCGCCAGCAGGCCCAGCAGGCCGGCCAGGCGCGCAACGCCCTGGACGCCTTCGGCTACGCCAGCATCACCGTGCGCATGCCCGAAGGCCGGCTGATCTGGCAGACCTCCCTGGCGCGCGAGCTGCTGATGCGCTACTGCGGCACCGAGGCGCCCGCCACGCCCGCCGCCATCGTGGCCTGGCTGCAGCGCTACCTGCCCCAGGCCCAGCAGGCCGGCGCCGAACCCCCGCCGCTGGAGATCGGCCAGCAGGCCGCGAGCCGCCTGCAGTTGCGCGTGCACCGCCAGACCGGCGACGCCGACGGCACCGCCAGCGCGACGGTGCCCGGCGCGGGCGACTGGCTCATCATCATCCGGGAGCTGTCGGACACGGCCGTCATCGAGGCCATGAGCCTCGCCCTGAAGCTCACCGCCCGCGAGGCCGAGGTGCTGTACTGGGTGGTCAAGGGCAAGACCAACAAGGACATCGGCGAGATCCTGGGCGCCAGCCCGGCCACCGCCAAGAAGCACCTGGAGCGGGTGTATGTGAAGCTAGGGGTGGAGACGCGCACCGCGGCGGCGGGGGTGGCGATCAAAAGGATTCGGGAGATTCAGCCGCATTTTGAGGTTTGACTCAAGAGGTCTGAAAGAGGCTGCTTGACTATGAAAGAGCGCCGCATAGCTCAAGCTAGTAGACATCGTCTTGAAAGATGCTTGCTTGAACTAAGCGGAAAACCTTGTCAGGTGTTCTAAATAGGTGTAATTGAATTTTTTCGAAAATATTATTATCAAGATAGAATACATCATTTGATTTTGCATGCTTTATAATGAAATTACAAAGCTTCGGTGAAAAGCCGACGTTTTCATTTAGAAGCATTGAAATTGCTCTGCGCACCATTTTGTCTGGATTGGGATTGGCTTCCAAATTAATATCTAATATCCTATTTAAAGCCGCATCCTCATAGCCGCGGCCCAAGAAAAGTTTTCGACTCGACAGGTTGTATAAAGCAGCATCTAGATTAAAAAAGGTTGTTTGCAAAATATCTTCGAAGCATCGGCACTCGATCAGATGCTCTGAGAAGGCCCAAGTATCCAACAGCGACCAAATATCAAACCGATGAGCGCCTGTTACGAAGCGGAAGCCGCCAAACCTATTAACTGTCGGTTGAAATATCTCTATCGCGGCTAAAATCTCTTGGGCAGGCTCATGAGAGACTAAGTCAATGTCCGAATCAAAACTTCGAATTTTTCCTAGCGCAAAGTCTCTCAACATTCCTCCAAAAACGGCCGTGCCAGGAAGCTTGGTCTGAATTGTTGATAAGGTTTCGTACAAATTTGGTCGAAAAATCTTCGATCGGTTTATATACCTCTGAACGGATTTCTGCAGGATTGATTTAAATTCCGTCAAGATCCCCTCGCGAAATTTTTGCAGTCAAAGCTGCCCTTTCTGGATAAAAGGTCTGCATGTAAGTTTAATGCATATGAATCGGTCATTCCTGAGATCATATCAGTCAGAAGCAAGCATTCACGATACCGTATTCCAAATTTTCTATCATTCGGTGTAGGATTTTCAAAAATTCTTCTGTAATTTTCTGATATTCTAGAATAGACGTATCTCGTGAATGGATGCTGACGTTTCGAATCTAATTGAAATTGTTTTTCCCGGTCAATTATGGCCATCCAGAATATGTCCATCAGCTCCCTGATTACATTAAAACCCGTGAGTTCTATTTCGAGAACAGAGCGATGATTGTACGCGTGGGTGACAGAAAAATCTTTGAGCTGTTTCCGCAGATTTTCGCAGTCGCTCACAGCGAGTAGGGGCTTTTCTAATGTACCGCTGACCAACTGTTCATTGTGCGTCATAAACGCGTCGACGCTAGACTTTACCATCTGGCCTATTGCATAGACCCTAAATCTCTGCATAGAAACGTCGTTCAATTCGGAGGGCGACAAGCGGCCTGATATATTGCGATATTCTTTATGCTTAGCCTTGCTGTCTTCAATTAATTTTTTAACTACAGGGTCGTCCGCGGATTTCATTTCTAAATAGGCGAGAAGATCCGAAAAGGACGCAAGGCCTTTTTTGACTGCATCTTCCGCATCTAAAACTACATATGCTATGTCATCGCACGCTTCCATAACATATGTGAGCGGATGACGTTGCCCTAGAGAAAGGCCTGTCTCGGAATGGACTTGCTTCACAACGTGCTCTTCAGAGGCAAAAAATCCGTGCTTCTTTTTAGCAACGTGACTGGAATCTGTTTGATCCGAGGCTGTCGGATACTTCATCATCGCAGCAAGAGACGCGTACGTAAGATCTAAGCCAAAATCGTCGTTAATCAATTGAAGTCTGGTTACTAACCGAAAAGCTTGGGCATTACCTTCAAACTTCAAAAAGTCCTGGCGTTGCTGTTCTGTCTCGAGGCACCCTAATACACTGTCAGAGTTCTCGACAAACCAACTTTGGATTGCTGCTTCGCCCTGATGACCGAATGGCGGATTTCCTAAATCATGGAGAAGGCCGACGGTTGCAAGGATTGCGGGTACGTCTCGAGCTGCACTGACATGGCCAGTTTGAATCTGCCTGTCATAGATCAGCGCCGTCCCGATACTTCGAGCAAGATTTGAAACTTCGTGCGAATGTGTAAGACGAGTGCGAACGCTGTCATTTTTGTCTAAAGGAAATACCTGAGTTTTATCGGCTAATCGACGAACTGGTGTAGAGAAAAGTATCCGATCATAATCGCGTTCTATTTCAGTTCTACTCTCATTTTTATTCGAATTCTGCACTTCCCCTGCAACAGACGTCGCATCTTTTTTCCGTCTGCGATCATTCAGTAGGCGGTTCCATTTATTGGGTGTATTTTGCATGTCGCTTCTCCATATCTCTGGTTAGTCGAGCCGTGCTGGTGGCTCTGTCAGTCTACAACGTATAGTGCTACACCCGCCCCCGCCGCATATCTAGATAGTCGAGTGCTGCATACCCAGCAGTTAGGCTACCCTAGTCGGGCGTGCGTTGGCATGGGCACGAATACCAAGGGAAAAATCGAAGCTTCTCTGTTGGTGGAAAGCAGTTAGGCCAACGTAAGCTCGCAGTGCGAGCGGTATGAGAGTTTTCGATTATGAGACGTCGGGTGGCGTCTATGCGAGATCGCTCCCCGAAACTGCGCGCGACTTTGAGGTGAGCACTTGCGCAATTCGCTCCAGTTCGGAGTCCTGCATGGACAAGTTTTGCAGGGCATCCACCGTGCGCTGAAAGTAATCCCGGCAAGTCCCCAACGCCCCCCGCCCATCCGCGATATACCTCGCCACCTCCCCCGGCTCCATCCGTCCCGCATACCGCGGATGCGCCCGGTTCGCCACAAAGGTCAGCATTCGCCGCCGCTCCCCCTGGCATTCGGCCGTCACCCACCGCGCCGCATAGGCCCCCGACAGCATCTCCCGCCGCCACACCAGCTGCAGCTCGCTGCGCACCTGCTCGGCGGCGATGCGCAGGGCGATGCCGCGGCAGGCGCCGCCGCGGTCCAGGGCCAGCATCAGGCCGGGGTGTTCGACGGAGCCGCGGGCCATGTACAGCCACAGGCAGAAGCGCCGGCCCCAGCCGCGCACCAGGGCGGGCGCGGCGTCGATGTGGTGGATGGCGGGGTTCCACATCAGCGAGCCGTAGCCGAAGAGGTAGAGGTCGTCGGCCGGGTCGTGGCTCGCCAGGGTGGCGTCCAGGCAGGCGTCCAGCTCTTCCTGGGTGCGCAGTCGCACGTCGGGCGGGGCGCAGGCCTTCAGGGCGGCCATCACGGAGCCGTCGAACAGGCTCTCCCGGGTGAAGGGTTGACCGGCAGGCGCCGGAGGCAGCGGGCTGAGGCTGGCGGGCATGGCGTTGGATTGTGCGACGGGCGGGCTGACCGCCAGCATGTTTCGTGCGCACCCGCCCGTGGGCTCACTCGAGCTTGACGCCGGCGTCGTTCACCACCTTCGTCCACTTGGGAATCTCCTTGGCCAGCAGCTCGCCGAAGGCCTCGGGCGTGCTGGCGACCACCTCGACGCCCTGGTCGCGGAACAGCTTGACCACCTCCGGGTCCTTCAGCACGGCCACGATGTCGCGATTGGCGCGCTCGACGATGGGCTTGGGCACGCCCGCCGGCATCTGCATGCCGAACCACACGATCACCTCGTAGCCCGGCACCCCGGCCTCCTGCACCGTGGGCACCTCGGGCAGCAGCGCGGCACGGCTGGCGCCGGTCACGCCGATGGGCTTGAGCTTGCCGGCCTTGATCTGCTGCATGAGGTTGGGCACGTTGTCGAACAGCACGTCGATCTCGCCGCCCAGCATGGCCATCACGGCCGGCGCGCTGCCCTTGTAGGGCACGTGGGTCATCTTCGTGCCCGTCATGCTCATGAACAGCTCCATCGACAGATGGTTGGACGAGCCCGAGCCGGTGGAACCGTAGTTGAGCTTGCCGGGGTTCTTCTTGGCGTAGGCGATGAGTTCGCGCACGTTGGTCACGCCCTGCAGGTCGGGCCGCACGACCAGCGCGTTCTGCGTGTAGCCGGCCCACACCAGCGGCTGGAAGTCGGCCGTGGCGCTGTAGGGCAGCTTGTTGCCGTACAGCGCGGGCAGGGCCGAGAAGGGCAGGGGCGTGATGAGGATGGTGTAGCCGTCGGCCGGCGACTTGGCCGCAAGGTTGTTGCCCAGCACCGTGTTGCCGCCCGGCCGGTTGTCCACCACCACTGACTGCTTCCAACTGCGGTTGAGGCGGTCGCTCACCGTGCGCGCGAGCGTGTCGTTGAAGCCGCCCGGTGTGTACGGAACGATGATCCGCGTGGGCTTGCTCGGGTAATCGTCGTTGGCCCAGGCGCGGCCCACGGCCAGGGTCAGGGGGGCTGCGGCCATGGCCCGCAGCAGTTGGCGCTTGTCGAATTGCATGGCTTGTCTCCGTTGTTCGTCGTCGTTGTCGTGGTGCCGGTTGCGCACCGGCGGGCGGGGTGGCGGCTGCGGCGTGGGTCAGAACTTCACGACATAGCCCGGGCCATCGACCATGGGGTACTTGTCGAAGATCGATTCGTCCACCTCGATGCCGATGCCGTGTCCGCGCGGCGGCTCGACGCAGCCGTCGTCGCCGATCTGGAAGGTGCTGCCGAACATGTCGCGGAAGGGGTTGAAGTGCGACACGCAGGCCTCGAAGTAGCCCGCGTTCTCGGTGGCCGCCAGAAAGTGCAGCGTGGCCGCATGGTTGAGCCCGGTGGCCGAGCTGTGGGCATGCAGCGGAATGCGATAGGCCGAGGCCATGGCCGCGATGCGCACGCCCTCGGTGATGCCGCCGCTCTTCGACAGGTCGGGTTGCCAGACCTGCACCGCGCGCGCGTCCAGCATCTGGCCGAACTCGAAGCGGGTGAAGTGGTTCTCGCCGGCCGCAATGGGCACCAGCGGCGAGATCTTGGCGGCTTCGCGGTACGAGGCGAAGTCGTTGCAGGCGAAGGGCTCCTCCAGCCAGCCAGCCTGGATGTCGGCCAGCACGGGCATCACGCGCCGCACATCGGCGATGGTGTAGGCGGTGTTGGCATCGGTGAGGATGTCGATGTCGTCGCCGAGGACCGTGCGCACCTTGCGCAGGCGCGCGACGTCGTTCTTGACGGTGTCGCCGATGCGCAGCTTGACGGCCTTGTAGCCCTGCGCCACATACGACTGGGCTTCTTCGGCCAGCGACTCGGGGCTCTGGTAGCCGAGCGCGATGCCGCCCGCGTAGGCGGGGATGCGGCGGTGCGATCCGCCGAGCAGCTCGTACAGCGGCATCTTGGCGGCCTTGCCGCGGATGTCCCACAGCGCCATGTCGATGCCCGACAGCGCCAGGCAGGTGCCGGCGCCCAGTCCGTGGCTGGACAGCTGCATGCGGTGCACGCGCTGCCAGGCGCCCACCACGTCGGTAGCGTTCATGCCCACCAGCAGCGGCTGCAGCGTGTTGTGGATCAGGCTCACGATGGCGCCGGGGCTGCGGCCCGGATGGGCCTCGCCGTAACCGGTGATGCCTTCGGAGGTCTCGACGCGCACGATGATGCAGTCGCGCTTGAGCGTACTGCCGATGCCCATGGTGACGGTCTTGCCCTCGGGCAGCCGGTACGACAGTGGAATGGCGGTGATGCGGGTGATCTTCATGGCGTGTCTCCTGTTCTTGAAGGTGGGTTGAAGGTCTTCAGCGGCCGGGCGGAGGCGGGGCGCCGAAGACTTCGGGGTTGACGATGTTGGGTGGCCGCTCGCCGCGCAGCAGCACTGCCGCCAGAGTGTCCACGGCCATCAGGCCCATGGCCCGCTCGGCCTCTTGCGTGATGCCGGCCAGATGCGGCGTGAGCAGCACACGCGGGTGCTGGCGCAGGCCGCTGTCGGCAGGCAGCGGCTGGGTCTCGAAGACGTCGAGCACGGCGCCGCCGAGCGGACCGTGCGCGAGCGCGTGCACCAGGTCCTGTTCCCGCACGACGGGGCCGCGGCCCACGTTGATCAGCACGGCGCCGGGCTTGGCGTGCGACAGCATTTCGGCATCGACCATGCCGCGTGTCTGCGGGGTGAGCGGGCAGGCGACGACCACGAAGTCGCTGGCGGCGAAGAGCGCCGGCAGTTGCAACGCGGTCATGCCCGCAGGCACCTTGGCGGGCGTGCCGGTGCACACCGCCACGCCCATGCCGAAGCCCTGCTGCGCGATGGCAGCGATGCGCTGGCCGATGGCGCCGAAGCCGATCAGGCCCAGCGTGCGGCCCCGCAGTTCGAAGGTGCGGGCGCCGGCCTGCGCCCGCACCGCCCAGTCGCCCGCGCGCACGCTGGCGTCGAAGTCGGCCAACTGCCGGGCGTGCGCGAGCAGGGCGGCAAACACGTATTCGGCCACGGCATTGGCATTGACGGCCGGCGTGTTGCCGACGGGGACGCCGCGTGCCGTGGCCCGCTCGACGGGAATGAAGTCCAGCCCCACGCCCTGGCGCATCACGCAGCGCAGGCGCTGAGGGCGATCGAACAGGTCGGCCGGCAGCAGCCGCCGCACGACGATGCCATCGAAGCGGCCGATGGCCTCGCGCAACCAGGCGTCGCTGGCCTCCCGCACCACGCCGTCGGGGATCTGCTCGGTCTCGGCCCATTGCGACAGGGCTGCAAGGGCATCGGGATGGAGCGGATCGGTCAGCAGGACGCGCGGTGGGCTCATGGCGATGGGGTGGGTCGGCGGTGCGGAAGGGGTGCCTGCGGCGGCGAGGTGTCGATGCGGGATCAAGCGGCGCCGCGTCAAAGTTGTGTGATGAATCTATCAGACAACTTTGTTCGAGGAAACCGTGTTTACCTTGGTTTCGCCGGCTTGCCGGCCTTGGCCTGCGAGGGTGCAGACGCCTCGCCCAGCTTGGCCCGGGCCACGCGACGCGCGGCGGCCCGGCTGTCGCCGGTCCAGAAGTCCTGACCCGCCTGCTCGATGCGTCCTGCCGTGTTGTGCATGTGCATGAAGGCCGCCGTTCGGGCTGCGGCGGCATCGCGCGCCTTGATGGCGGCGCAGATGGCTTCGTGCTCGGCCTGCACCTGCGCGGCCAGGTCGATGCGCCGCGCCTCGTTGGAGCGCGTGAGGCGGATCGCGTCGTGCAGCGCGCGCGTGAGCATGCCCAGCAGTTCGGTGTAGTGGGCGTTGTGGGCGGCATGCGAGATGGCGATGTGGAAGGCCAGGTCTTCCTCCACGCCATCGCGGCCTTCCTTCTCGGCCCGGGCGATGGCGCGCAGCGCCTGCTGGATCTGCGTCATCTCGGCACCCGTGCGGCGCTCGGCGGCCAGGGCTGCCATCTCGGCCTCGATGCCGCGGCGCAGTTCCAGGATGCGCAGCACGCCGTGCGCGGGCGACTCGGCGTCGTTAACGCTGCCCTGGCCCAGGCGGAAGGCGTCCGTGGCCTTGGGATCGCGCACCACCGTGCCGCTGCCCTGGCGCGTTTCCACCAGCCCTTCGGACTTGAGGCGCGAGATGGCTTCGCGGATCACGGTGCGGCTCACGCCGTACTGCTGGGTCATGGCCAGCTCGGTGGGCAGGCGGGTGTTGACGGGATAGACGCGGGCGCGGATGTCCGCCGCGATCAGGCCGGTCACCCGGTCGGCCAGCGTGCCTTCGGCAGCGCGGGACGTCGCATCGTCTTGGATCGAGAAGGCCATGATGAGGGCAGGCTGGTCGGGGCCCGAAGAATAGCACCGGCGCTTCAGGCTTGACAGAAGTGATGTGACGTATTTGTAATACAACTTGAGCGCGAAACGGCGATGACCCGCACATCGCAGAACCAAGAGAGACAGTCATGAACCTTCCCGACCGGCCGCGGGCCTTCCTCTGCCGACGCTTCACCCCCGCTGTCGAGGCCGCCCTGGCCGAGCGCTTCGAGCTGGTCGTCAACGAGGACGATTCGATTCTTTCCGCCGCACAGATCTCGGCGCGTGCGCAGGGCTGCCACCTGCTCTTCGTGACGGCCACCGAGCCGGTGACGGCGGAGGTCATGGCCGCGTTGTCGCCCACGCTGGCCGTGGTGGCCACGCTGTCGGTGGGCCACGACCACATCGACCTGGCCGCTGCCCGTGAGCGCGGCGTGCAGGTGCTGCACACGCCCGACGTGCTCAGCGATGCCTGCGCCGAGATCGCGCTGATGCTGCTGCTCAATGCCTGCCGCCGCGGCTTCGAGGCCGACCGGCTGGTGCGCAGCGGCGCCTGGCAGGGCTGGGCACCCACCCAGCTGCTGGGCATGGGCCTGGTCGGGCGGCGCCTGGGCATCTTCGGCATGGGCCGCATCGGCCGCGCCATCGCCGAACGCGCGCGTGCCTTCGGGCTGACCATCCACTATCACAACCGCTCGCGTCTCGCGCCCGACATGGAGGCAGGGGCCACCTATCACCCGACGCTGGAAGGCATGCTCCCTGGCATCGACATCCTCATGATCGCGGCGCCGGGTTCGCCGGCGCTCAAGGGCGTCCTCGATGCCGAGCGCCTGGCACGCCTGCCGGCGGGCTCGGTGGTGGTCAACATCTCCCGCGGCGATCTGGTCGATGACGAGGCGCTGATCGATGCGCTGCGTCGTGGCCACATCCGCGGTGCAGGACTGGACGTCTTTGCCAACGAGCCCCAGGTGCACCCCGGCTACCGCGGGCTCGATAACGTCTTCCTTTCGCCGCACATCGGCAGCGCGACGCACGAGACGCGCGATGCCATGGGCTGGCTGCTCATCGACGGCATCGAGGCGCTGCGCGCCGGCCGTACGCCCGACAACCTTCTGCGCTGATCCCTTTCATTCCAAGCACGCACCATGAAGCTCCAACACACCGAACTCTTCCGCCAGCAATGCCTCGTCGGCGGCCGCTGGGTCGACGCCACCGACGGCGCCACGCTGACGGTCACCAACCCCGCGGACGACAGCACGCTTGGCACGGTGCCGCGCCTGGCCGCCGCCGACGTTCGCGCGGCCATCGATGCGGCCAACCAGGCACTGCCGGCCTGGCGCGAGACCAGCGCCAAGGAGCGCTCGCGCCTGATGCGACGCTGGTTCGACCTGTGCATGGCGCATCAGGACGACCTGGCCATGATCCTCACTCTGGAGCAGGGCAAGCCCCTGGCCGAGGCCAAGGGCGAAATCGCCTACGGCTCCAGCTTCATCGAATGGTTTGCCGAAGAGGCCAAGCGCGTCTACGGCGACGTGATCCCGGCCGCCAGCATGGACCGGCGCATCGTGGTGCTCAAGCAGCCGGTGGGCGTGGTGGCGGCCATCACGCCGTGGAACTTTCCCAACGCGATGATCACGCGCAAGGCGGGTGCTGCGCTGGCAGCGGGCTGCACCATCGTCATCAAGCCCGCGTCGGCCACGCCCTACTCGGCGCTGGCCCTCGCGCAACTGGCCATGGAGGCGGGCATTCCACCGGGCGTGCTCAACGTGGTGACCGGCTCGGCCTCGACCGTGGGCGGCGAGCTGACGGCCAATCCGGTGGTGCGCAAGCTCTCCTTCACCGGTTCCACCGAGGTCGGCAAGACCTTGATGGCGCAGTGCGCGGGCACGGTCAAGAAGGTGTCCATGGAACTGGGTGGCAACGCGCCCTTCATCGTCTTCGACGACGCGGACCTGGACGCCGCGGTTGCTGGCGTCATGGCCTCCAAGTTCCGCAACGCGGGGCAGACCTGCGTGTGTGCCAACCGCATCTTCGTGCAGTCGGGCATCTACGAGCGCTTCACCGCCCTGCTGCGCAAGGCGGTGGAAGCGCAGGTGGTCGGCAACGGCCTGACGCCTGGCGTTCAGCTGGGGCCGCTGATCGACGACGCGGCCGTGGCCAAGGTGCGCGAACACATCGACGATGCCGTTGCTTTGGGCGCGAGCATCGTGACCGGCGGCAAGCCGCACCCGCTGGGCGGGCGCTTCTTCACGCCCACCATCCTGGCCGAGGTGTCGCCGAAGTCCCGGCTGATGCAAGAAGAGACCTTCGGCCCGGTGGCACCGCTGATCCGCTTCGGGACCGACGACGAGGCCGTTGCCATGGCCAACGACACGCCCTTCGGCCTGGCGGCCTACTTCTACACGCAGGACTACGCCCGCGCCTGGCGCGTGGCCGAGGCGCTGGAGGTGGGCATCGTCGGCCTCAACGAAGGCCTGATCTCCACCGAGCTGGCGCCCTTCGGCGGCATCAAGGAATCGGGCGTGGGCCGCGAAGGCTCCAAGTACGGCGTGGACGACTACGTCGAGATCAAGTACGTGTGCGCCGGCGGCCTGGGCCGGCCGCTGCCGCGCTGAGCATGGCGCCACATCGCATCGACAACCAAGGAGACATCCAATGAGCGACAGGAAGATCGGCCTGATCGGCGTGGGCCTGATGGGCCACGGCATCGCCACCAACATCGTGCGTCATGGCCATTCGCTGGCCGTGCTGGAGCACGCGGGCAACCAGCCCCTGGACGCCCTCAAGGCGGCGGGTGTGCGCACCTTCGGCAGCGCGCAGGCGCTCGCTGCCGAGGTCGACGTGCTGCTGCTGTGCGTGACCGGCTCGCCGCAGGTGGAGGCCGTGCTGCTGGGCGAAGGCGGCGTGCTGCAGGGGCTGCGGCGCGGTGCGATCGTCATCGACTGCTCCACGGCCATCCCTTCTTCCACCGAGCGGCTGGCCGGTGTGGTGGCCGAAGCGGGCGGGCGCTTCATGGACGCCGCCATGACCCGCACGCCCAAGGAGGCCGCTGAGGGCCGGCTCAACCTGCTGGTTGGCGCGGAGACCGCACTGTTCGACGAATGCCGCCCGCTGCTGGCCTGCTTTGCCGAGAACATCACGCATTGCGGGCCCGTCGGGGCCGGCCACCGCATGAAGCTGCTGCACAACTACGTCTCGCTGGGCTCGGTGGCGCTGATCGCCGAGGCAGCGGCCTGCGCGCAACGCGCGGGTGTGGCGGCCGAGGTGTTCATCGACGTGCTGGCCAAAGGCGGCGGTGGCGGCACGGCACTGGAGCGGCTGCGGCCCTTCCTGCTGTCGCAAGATCCGAGCGGCCTGCGCTTCAGCATGGCCAACGCCTTCAAGGACCTGGGCTACTACACCACCATGGCCCGCGACAGCGGGGCGGCCAACACGATTGCCGAAGGCGTGCGGCAGACGCTGGAGGCGGCTGTGGAAGAGGGCGATCCGCAGGCCCTGCTTCCGCAACTGGTGGCGTGGCTGGCGCAGCAGGGCGCGGCCGGCTGAGCGGGCCGAAGGCCCAAAGCAGAAAGGGCGCCGCAGGGCGCCCTTCATCATTGCGCATCCACCATGCGGCCTGGCCGCACGGGGACGCTGCGTCACTCCTCGACGAACGCCTCTTCGCGCTTGGCCTTCACCGCCGGCAGCAGCACGATCACCAGCAGCAGGGCGGATGCCGCCAGCAGCCCGGCCGAGATGGGCCGCGACACCAGCACGCCCCAATCACCGCGCGACAGCAGCAGCGCCCGGCGCAGGTTCTCTTCCATCATCGGCCCCAGGATGAAGCCCAGCAGCAGTGGCGCCGGCTCGCACTTGAGCTTGAGGAAGGCATAGCCCACCACGCCGAAAACGGCCACCATCCAGACGTCGAAGGTGTTGTTGTTCTCCGAGTACACGCCCACCGCGCAGAACAGCACGATGGCCGGGAAGAGCCACTTGTAGGGAATGGTCAGCAGCTTGATCCACACGCCGATCAGCGGCAGGTTCAGGATGATCAGCATCAGATTGCCGATCCACATCGAGGCGATCAGGCCCCAGAACAGTTCCGGGTTGCTGGTCATGACCTGTGGGCCGGGCTGGATGTTGTGGATGGTCATCGCACCCACCATCAGCGCCATCACCGGGTTGGGCGGAATGCCCAGCGTCAGCAGCGGGATGAAGGACGTCTGCGCGCCGGCGTTGTTGGCCGACTCAGGACCGGCCACGCCGCGGATGTTGCCCTTGCCGAAGGCCACCTCACCCGGGGCGCGGCGCATCTTCTTCTCCAGCGTGTACGAGGCGAAGGAGGACAGCAGCGCACCGCCGCCCGGCAGGATGCCCAGGGCCGAGCCCAGCGCGGTGCCGCGCAGCACGGCAGGTGTCATGCGCTTGAAGTCGGCGGCCGTGGGCCACAGGCCCTTGACCTTGGCCGTGAACACCTCGCGCTGCTCCTCCGGCTGCGACAGGTTTCCGATGATCTCGCCATAGCCGAACACGCCCATGGCGATCGCGATGAAGCCGATGCCATCGGTCAGTTCCGGAATGTCGAAGCTGTAGCGGGCCACGCCCGAGTTCACGTCCGTGCCCACCAGGCCCAGGGCCAGGCCCAGCAGGATCATGGTGATGGCCTTGAGCAGCGAGCCCGATGCCAGCACCACGGCGCCGATCAGGCCCAGGATCATCAGGCTGAAGTACTCGGCCGGCCCGAACTTGAAGGCGAGTTCGGTCAGTGGCGGCGCGAAGGCGGCCAGGATGATGGTGCCCACGCAGCCCGCGAAGAAGGAGCCCAGGCCCGCGGCCGCGAGCGCCGGTCCGGCCCGTCCCTGCCGCGCCATCTGGTAGCCGTCGATCACCGTGACCACGGATGACGATTCGCCCGGCAGGTTGACCAGGATGGCCGTGGTCGAGCCGCCGTACTGCGCGCCGTAGTAGATGCCCGCCAGCATGATCAGCGCCGACACCGGCGGCAGCGCATAGGTGGCCGGCAGCAGCATGGCGATGGTCGCCACGGGGCCGATGCCCGGCAGCACGCCGATCAGCGTGCCCAGCAGGCAGCCGACGAAGGCGTAGAGGAGGTTCTGGAATGTGAAGGCGACGCCGAAGCCGATCGCCAGGTTGTTGAAGAGGTCCATGAGGCCCGTGTTCTTGTATGTCTCAGGGGAAAGGGGATCAGGCGATGAACGTGGGCCAGACCGGGAACTGCAGCTTGAGCGCGACGACGAAGGCGAGGTAGCTGCCCACCGCCAGGATGGTGGCCAGCACCAGCGAAGACTTCACGCTGAAATGGTCGCCCGCCAGGTTGGCGATGAAGGTCAGCGCATAGATGGCCACGATCAGCCCCATGGGCGGCAGCCCGATGCTGGGCAGGCCGCCCAGCAGCACGCCGAAGGCGAGGTTGGCGCCGATGATGAAGATGAGCGGCCGCCAGGCGATGCGGCCGATGGGCTCGCCGTCCTCGGTGTCCACCGTCATCGCCTTGAGCGTGATCAGCGTGCCCATGATGGCGATGAGCACGCCGACGATGAGCGGAAAGTAGCCCGGGCCCATGCGGGCGCCGTCGCCCACCGTGTACGAGGTGGCGCCCCAGGCGAACGCCACGCCGAAGGCGCAGAACAGCGCGCCCGAAAAGAAATCTCTCTGACTCTTGATCTTCACCCTGCAGGTCTCCTTGATCGTTGATGAGCAATCCGCGCACGGCGGAGGGCCCGCCATGGCAGGCGGGAAAGCGCGGGCGATCGTAGGAAAGGAGGCGTGCGCCGTGGGTTACCGACACATTGCCATTTGGCAATGTGGGCGCGGGGAAAGGGCCGCTGGCTGAGCCGTCTGGGCTTCAGACGTGCAGGATGCGGTCGCTGTAGAGCGCCACGAGCGGATCGTGCGTCAGCAAGTGCATGGGTTCGACGAGGGCCTGAGCCACCAGCAGTCGGTCGAACGGGTCTTTGTGGTGAGAGGGCAGCGTCTCCACCTCGATGATGTGCTCTGGCTTGATCGGCAGGAGCTGATAGCCCGCGTCACGGAAGTAGGCCCATGCCTCCTCGCTACTGACCGGCATGTCGCCTCGGCCGAGCGAATGCTTGATCGCGATCTCCCACAGCGATGCAACGCTCACCCAGACGGTGGCGCGGGGCGACACGATTCGCTCGCGCGCAGCGGGAGAAAGGCGCGGGCTGTCGGCGATGGCCCACAACGCAATGTGGGTGTCCAGCAGCAGGTTCAAAGCTTGGTTTCGCCAGCGAACAAAGCGGCCACTTCGACGTTGTGCGCATCGATCGAGTCCGGCACCTCGAACTTGCCCTTCGCGACGCCGATGCGCTTTTGAACGATGGGCTCGTCCACGGGAACGAGCTTGGCGACCGGCCGCCCATGGCGAGCGATGACGATCTCGCTTTCCGCGCCGGCCTCAATGGCCTCGACCAGCCGCGACAGCGACGATTTGGCTTCGAACATGTTGACGGGTTGCATAGGGGCGTCTTGGTTAGCTAACCTTAGTCTAATTTGCCGTTTGGCGCTATACAAGCGCCGATCAGTTGTGGTGCTGCGGCTGGACCGGCAACACCAGCCGCATCCGCAACCCCGGCTGCGCGCCCTCGGCCACCAGCCGGCCGCCGTGCAGGGCAGCGACGGCGCGCACGTTGGCCAGGCCCAGGCCGTGGCCGGGCAGCTCGGGCTGCAGGCGGGTGAAGCGCTCGCCGATGCGGGCCAGGTCGGCCTCGGGCACGCCGGGTCCGTCGTCCTGCACCTCGACCACGGCCTGGCCGGCGGCCATCGACGTGCCGAGGCGCACGGTGCAGCCGGGGCCGCCGTACTTCAGCGCGTTGTCGACCAGGTTGGCGATGGCGCCGGCCAGCAGGTCGCGGTCGCCGTCCACCCAGGCTTCTTCCGCGGGTTCGCGCAGCAACTGGGCGCCCTGGCTGTCGGCGACGGCCTCGTACAGCTCCGCCACGTCGTCGGCGATGGTGTGCAGTGCCACGGGCGCGAAGGCGCGGCGGCGGGCGCCGGCCTCGGCCTCGGCGATCTGCAGCAGTTTCTGGAAGACGGTGCCCAGCTCCTGCAGCTCGTGTACGGCGCGGTCGATGGCCTCGCGCCGCGCGTCGTCGCCGGTGCCGGGTGCCTGCGCCGCCTGCAGGCCCAGCAGGGCGCGCGTGAGCGGCGTGCGCAGCTCGTGGGCGATGGTGTTGGAGACATGGCGCACGCCTTCCATGAGCGACTCGATGCGGTCGAGCATGGCGTTGATGTCCTGGCCCAGGTGCGCGAACTCGTCGTCGCCCGAGGCCAGGTCCACCCGCTCGGCCAGCCGGCCTTCCTCGGCGATGCGGCCGGCCGTGCGGCGCACCCGGCCCACGGCCTGCTCCAGCTCCTGGCGGAACACGAAGACGCCACCCACCAGCAGCAGGAGCGCGATCAGGCCGGCTGCGGCACTGGCGCTGACGACCAGCGATTCGAGTGCCTCCTGGTCACCCAGGTCGTGGCCGACCACCAGCAGCGCATCGTCCGGCAGGCGGCGCACGGCCAGGTAGCCGGTGATGGTGGTGCCGCCCCGTTGCGCGCGCTGCTGGCCGTCGCGGTTGCTGGCGGCATCGGCGGGCGGCACATCCAGATTGCCGGCCAGGCGCGTGCCGTCGGGCTGCCACAGGCCGTAGAGCTCGGTGTCGGACTGCCGGCCATCGGCCAGCGCGCGGCCGATGGCGGCGACGACGGCGGCTAGGCCCTCCTGCTCGGCCCGGGCCATCATCTGCGTGGTGGTGGTGCCCACCTGCCGCGCGATGCGCTGGTGCAGCACGCCCACGGTCTGCAGGTAGACGATGGCCAGCGCCGCCATCATGGTGATGGCCACGAGCACGGCGTACTGGAAGGCGAGCCGGAAGCCCACCGAGGCCCACAGGCGGCGCCAGGCGCCCATCAGGCGGAAGACTCCCCGGGCTCTGGCGCGGCCAGCCGATAGCCCACGCCGCGCTCGGTGTGGATCAGCGGCGGGCCGCCGGTGCCGTCGAGCTTGGTGCGCAGGCGGCTGATCTGCACGTCGATCACGTTGGTCTGCGGGTCGAACTGGTAGTCCCACACGGCTTCGAGCAGCATGGTGCGGGTCATGACCTGGCCCGCGTTGAGCATCAGGCAGGCGAGCAGGCGGAATTCGCGCGGCTGCAGCGCCAGCGGCTTGCCGCCGCGCTCGGCACGGCGCGTGCCCAGGTCCAGCCGCAGGTCCGCCACCTGCAGCACGCGCTGCTCGGGGCCGGGTCGGGCGCGGCGCACCAGCGCCTCGGCGCGCGCCGCCAGTTCGGAAAAGGCGAAGGGCTTCGCCAGGTAGTCGTCGCCGCCGGCCTTGAGGCCACGCACCCGCTCGTCCAGCGCGCTCAGGGCACTGAGCACCAGCACCGGCGTGCGCAGGCCCAGGTTGCGCAGCGTGCCGAGGATGGCGAGCCCGTCGATGCCGTTGGGCAGCATGCGGTCGAGGATGACCAGGTCCCAGGCCTCGCCCGTGGCCCGCGCCAGCGCATCGGCGCCGTCGCGGCTGATGGCGACGGTGTGCCCCATGCGGCGCAGGCCGTCGGCGATGTAGCGGGCGTTGGCCTCGTCGTCCTCGACGAGCAGACAGCGCCAGGACAGGGTCTCGCTCATCGGGGCAGCTCGGCGCCTTCGACCATCAGCCGCAGCCGGCGCACGCCCTGCCATTCGTCGGCGTCGAGCCGGAAGGCCAGGCGCACGCGGGGCGGCAGCGGCTCGGTCTGGCCGAACCAGATGCCGTCCACGGGCTGGCCGGCCAGGCGCAGCTTGAGCGACAGGTGCTTCTCGCCCACCAGCCGCTGCGACACGACCTCGACCTCGTCGCTGAAGGTGGGCGGCGCAAAGCCCTGGCCCCAGACCTCGCGGTGCAGCGTGTCGACCAGTTCCACGCGCAGGTACTCGCGGTCGATGGGGCCGTCGGTCTCCAGACGGCGGGTGAGGGTGGCGGCGTCCAGCCATTCGGCCGCGATCTGGGCCAGGGCCCGTTCGAACACGGGGAACTGGTCGCGCGCGATGGTGCAGCCCGCTGCCATCGCATGGCCGCCGAAGCGCAGCAGCACGCCCGGGTGGCGCTTGGCCACCAGGTCCAGCGCATCGCGCAGGTGGAAGCCGGCGATGGAGCGGCCCGAGCCCTTGAGCTCGTGCGACTTGCCCTCGGCCCCGCTGGCCGCGAAGACGAACACCGGCCGGTGGTGCCGGTCCTTCAGGCGCGAAGCCACGATGCCCACCACGCCCTCGTGGAACTCGGCATCGAACACGCTGATGGCGGCGGGCATGCCGGCCTGTGCCTTGGCCTGGCCCTCCACCGCCTGCTGCATGCCGAACAGCGACTCGGCCAGCCGGATGGCCTGATCGCGCATGCCGCCTTCGATGTCGCGGCGCTCGCGGTTGATGCCGTCCAGCAGCCTGGCCAGCTCGTCGGCGCGGCCCGGGTCGTCGGTCAGCAGGCATTCGATGCCCAGCGTCATGTCGGCCAGCCGGCCGGCGGCGTTGATGCGCGGGCCCAGGGCAAAGCCGAAGTCGAAGGTTGTGGCCACCTCGGGGCGGCGGCCGGCGGCGCGGAAGAGGGCGGCCACGCCCGGCGGCATGGCACCGGCGCGGATGCGGCGCAGGCCCTGGGCCACCAGGCGGCGGTTGTTGGCGTCGAGCCGTACCACGTCGGCGACGGTGCCCAGGGCCACCAGCGGCAACAGCGCATCCAGCTTCGGCTGCTGAACTGGAGCCCCCACGCTGCCCGCTGCGCGTGGTTCGCTGCCCCCCGACGGGGCGGGCCCGCCTTGGGACGGCCCGGCGGCGGGCCGGGCGTTCCAAGCGCCGCGTGCGCGCAGCTCCGCGCGCAAAGCCAGCAGCACATAGAACATCACGCCCACGCCCGCGATGCTCTTGCTTGCAAAGTCGCAGCCCGGCTGGTTGGGGTTGACCAGCACGTCGGCGGCCGGCAGCTCGGGGCCGGGCAGGTGGTGGTCGGTCACCAGCACCGACAGGCCCAGTTCGCGCGCGCGGGCCACGCCCTCCACGCTGGCGATGCCGTTGTCCACGGTCAGCAGCAAGTCGGCGCCGCTGGCGGCCACGCGCTCGGCAATGGGCGGCGTCAGGCCGTAGCCGTCGGTCACACGGTCGGGCACCAGGTACTGCACCTGGCGCGCGCCTAGCAGGCGCAGGCCGCGGATCGCCACCGCACAGGCCGTGGCGCCGTCGCAGTCGTAGTCGGCCACCACGCAGATGCGACGGTCGGCGGCGATGGCATCGGCCAGCAGGCGTGCCGCGGCATCGGCGCCGCGCAGGCCGGCGGGCGGCAGCAGGCGGGCCAGGCCATCGTCCAGCTCGTCGGCCGAGACCACGCCGCGTGCGGCATACAGGCGGGCCAGCAGCGGATGCAGGCCGGCCTGCTCCAGCGCCCAGGCGGTGCGGGGCGGCACGTCGCGGGGAATGATCTTCACAGCGACTCCAGCACGGCGGCGACGTCGGGCGTGCGCTGCAGCCAGCGCTGCAGCAGGCCGCGCTGGCCCTGGTAACGACGGGCGGCGCGGTCGCCGCACAGGGTCAGCGCGACGGGCTCGCCGGCGCGGCTGCGGGACAGCCATTGCGCGATGGGGCCGGCGTCGAGCGCAGCCCAGGCGGCGGCCCAGGCCTCGCCATGGTCGTCCAGCGCCGCGGGGCGCAGTCGCTCGTCCATGGCGGGCTCGGCGGCCGGCGGGTGCACGACCGCCGCGCGGCCGGTGCCGCTGAACCACAGCGAATTGACCAGCAACTGGCGGCGTTCGCCCCGCGCATCGTTCACCGGGTGGTTGTAGAGCAGCATCTGCATCTCGTTCTGCAGCCGCCGCAGCGTGCGGGCGCCGTCGGCCATGGGCAGCCAGGCCTCCAGCGGCTGCCCGATGGCACGGTCCAGCGAGGCGGTGGGCAGCCCATCGAACACCGGGCCGCTGGCCAGCCAGGTGCCGGGCGCGTCGGTGGCGAAGAGATGGATCTCGTCCTCTTCAAAGAAAGGGCGCACGGCCGCCAGCAGGGCCTGCGATTCGGCCAGCTGCACGCCCAGGTGGGCCGGGTCGGTCAGCACCACCTCGCTCATGCCCGCTTGCCAGTGGCACAGCGTGACCCAGGCCCAGGCCTGGTCGGTGGCGCCGGGCAGGCTGGCGCGTCGGGCGGCCTGCGCGGCCCAGGGCAGCGTGCCGTCGGCGGCCGGGGGCAGGCCCAGCGCGGCGGCGCGGGCGCGCTCGTGCGGCGGGGTGAGGCTGTGCTCTTCCTGCACATCGGCCGCGGCCTCGGGCAGGCGGGCGAGCAGGGCGGCCAGGTTGGGCAGCTTGAGGCCGGGCAGGGCCGCCTGACACGCGGGCGTGCTCCGGCCCGCGAAGGGAATGATCAGATGCAAGGAGGAGGAAGGGGAAAGCGCGTCGGCGGAAGGCGACATGCGCCGTATTGTCGCGTCCGACGCGGGGGCTCGCGGGCCAATGCCACAATGCCCGGCCCGGCTTCCCGGGGGCTTCCGGTGCCATGCGGCGCCGTCTTCGCATCCATGGCTCTTCCCTACGAACTGCAGCTCGGCTGGCGCTACACGCGTGCCGGCCGGGCCACCCGCCGCAACGGCTTCATCTCCTTCATCTCGGGCGTTTCGATGGCGGGCATCGCGCTGGGCGTGGCCGCGCTCATCATCGTGCTGTCGGTGATGAACGGCTTTCAGAAGGAGGTGCGCGACCGCATGCTGGGCGTGGTCTCGCACATCGAGATCTTCTCGCGCGATGGCCAGGCGCTGCAGGATCTGCAGCCCATCATGGACGCGGCCCGCAAGAACCCCGAGGTCATCGGCGCCGCCCCCTTCATCGCCAGCCAGGCGCTCATCGCCCGCGGCGAGGACATGAAGGGCGCACTCGTGCGCGGCATCGAGCCCAAGCTGGAGCCCGAGGTCACCGACTTCTCCAGCACCGCGCAGAAGGGCGCGCTCGACCGTCTGGTGCCGGGCCAGTTCGGCATCGTGCTGGGCGCCGAGCTGGCGCGCCAGCTCTATGTGCGCGACGGTGATCAGGTGACGCTGATCGCGCCCGGCGGCCAGGTCACGCCGGCCGGCGTGGTGCCGCGCCTCAAGCAATTCACCGTGGTCGGCACCTTCGATTCGGGCCACTACGAGTACGACTCGGCGCTGGCCATGATCCACGAGCAGGACGCGGCCAAGGTCTTCCGCCTCGAAGGGCCCACCGGCATCCGCCTGAAGCTCAAGGACCTGAACCAGGCCCGCGAGGTGGCCGACGAGCTGGCCAAGACGCTGCCCGGCCAGTTCCTCATCCGTGACTGGACGCGCCAGAACAAGACCTGGTTCTCGGCCGTGCAGGTCGAGAAACGCATGATGTTCATCATCCTCACGCTGATCGTGGCCGTGGCCGCCTTCAACCTTGTGAGCACGCTGGTGATGACGGTGACCGACAAGCGCGCCGACATCGCCATCCTGCGCACGCTGGGCGCGAGCCCGAAGAGCATCATGGGCATCTTCGTGGTGCAGGGCGCCATGGTGGGTGTGATCGGCACCTTTGCGGGCCTGGGGCTGGGCCTGCTGGTGGCCTACAACATCGACATCATCGTGCCGGCCATCGAGCGGCTGCTGCACACGCACTTTTTGCCGCAGGACATCTACCTCATCAGCCGCATGCCCAGCGACCCGCAGCGCAGCGACATCATGCCCATCGCCATCATCTCCCTGGTGCTGGCCTTCGTGGCCACGCTCTACCCCAGCTGGCGCGCCAGCCGTGTGAACCCGGCGGAGGCTTTGCGGTATGAATGACATCGTGCTCAAGGCCCGCGGCCTGACCAAGCGCTTCCACGAAGGCCGCATCGACCTCACCGTGCTGCATGGCGTGGACCTGGACGTGCGCGCCGGCGAGACCATGGCCATCGTCGGCGCCTCCGGCTCGGGCAAGAGCACTCTGCTGCACCTGCTGGGCGGCCTCGATTCGCCCAGCAGCGGCACGGTCGAGCTCAAGGGCCAGCCGATGGGCCGGCTCGATGCGGCGGCCCAGGGCCGGCTGCGCAACCGGTACCTGGGCTTCGTCTACCAGTTCCACCATCTGCTGCCCGAGTTCAGCGCGCTGGACAACGTGGCCATGCCGCTGAAGATCCGCCGCGAAGCGCCCGAGAAGGCCGCAGAGGCCGCCCGCGCCACGCTGGCCGCCGTGGGCCTGGGGCAGCGCCTGTCGCACCGGCCGGCCGAGCTGTCCGGCGGCGAGCGCCAGCGCGTGGCCATCGCCCGTGCCCTGGTCACCCAACCCGCCTGCGTGCTGGCCGACGAGCCCACCGGCAACCTGGACCGCAGCACGGCCGACACCGTGTTCGCGCTGATGCTGCAGCTGGCGCGCGAGCGCGGCACCGCCTTCGTGATGGTGACGCATGACGAAACGCTGGCGGGGCGCTGCGACCGCGTGCTGCGGCTCGTGCAGGGGCGGTTGGCGGACTGAGGGCTACCGGCGTTTAGCTCGGCGGGCGCTCAGTCCCCCGCCTTGGCCCGTTCCAGCAACAACCCCCGCAGCGTCTCCATCAACGGCGACCACGCCGACCCGGGCCGCGACAGCAGCACCACCGCCCGCGGGATGCGCAGGGCCGCCACCGGCAACTGCGTGAAGCGCTCGGCCGGCGCCAGTTGCATCAGCGAGCGCGGCAGCAGCGTCACCAGGTCGGTGGCGGCCAGCACTGTCAGATTCATCTCCGACGAGAAGGGCACCTCGACCACCACCTGCGGCGCGGGCAGCCCCTGCCGCGCGTAGACGGCCTCCACCGTGCGGTAGGCGAAGGAATGCTCGGGTCCGAGCATCCAGCCGTAGGCAGCGACGTCCTTCAGTGTCGGCCGGGCGAGCCGCGTGAGCGGGTGACCCACCCGCACCAGCGGCAGCAGCGGATCGCTGTCGACCTTGGTGCGCTCGGCCGGCAGCGGCAGGCCCTCGTACGCGGGCACCAGGGCCAGGTCCAGCGTGCCGTCCTGCACCTGGGCGGCGAGGGCATCGGAGCGGTCCACCCTCATCTTCACGCGCAGGCCCGGCCGCATGGCCAGCATGGGCCCGAGCACCGCGGCCATGCGGTTGCCGCCGGTGGTGTCGGTCACGCCCAGGCGCAGCAGGCCGGCCTGGCGGGCGCGCATCTCGTCGGCCAGCAGCACCGTGTCGGCATATTCGGCCTGCAGGCGGCGCATCTGCTCGGCCACCCGCAGGCCGGCCGAGGTCAGTCGCACGCCGCGCACGCTGCGCTCGAAGAGCTGCAGGCCGAACTCGCGCTCTACCCGCTGCATCGCCTTGGTGAGCGCCGACTGGGTCACGCCCTGCTCGTCCGCAGCGGCTGAGAGCTGGCCGTCACGGGCCACGGCGAGGAAGTAGCGGATGTCCTGGATCGAGAGATTCATTCCTGGCATTCATGGCAAGGCGGTGGAACGGGAATGCTAGAAGACGCCGTGCTGTCATAGATTGCAGGCCATCCAATCCCTTTTGCTTTCGATGGCCTCCCACGCTTCTCCCCATATGGTCCTCATCGTGGCCGACAACCTCGGCTGGGGCGAACTCGGCTGCTATGGCGGCGGCGCCCTGCGCGGCGCACCCACACCGCGCATCGATGCGCTCGCCCGCCAGGGCCTGCTGCTGCAGAACTTCAATGTCGAGAGCGACTGCGTGCCGACGCGCTCGGCCCTCATGTCGGGCCGGCATCCGATCCGCACCGGCTGCCTGCAGTCCGTGCCGCCGGGCCTGCCGCAGGGCCTCACGCGCTGGGAGGTGACGCTGCCGCAACTGCTGTCCAAGGTCGGCTATGCCACGGCCCATTTCGGCAAGTGGCACCTGGGCGACGTGGCCGGGCGCTTTCCGTCGGACCGCGGCTTCGACGAGTGGTATGGCATCCCGCGCACCACCGACGAGAGCCAGTTCACGTCCTCCGTGGGCTTCGACCCCAGCGTGGTCGACCTGCCCTACATCATGGAAGGCCGTGCCGGCGAACCCTCGCGCGAGGTCAAGCTTTACGACCTGGAGGCCCGCCGCGGCATCGACGCCGACCTGGTGGACCGCTCTTGCGCCTTCATGCAGCGCCATGTGGCGGCGAACCGGCCCTTCTTTTTGTACCTGCCGCTGGTGCACCTGCACTTTCCGACGCTGCCGCATCCGGACTTTGCCGGGCGCACCGGCCATGGCGACTTCGCCGACTCCATGGCCGAGATGGACCACCGCGTGGGCCAGATCGTCGACGAGGTGGAGCGCCTGGGCATTGCTGACAACACGCTGTTCATCTTCTGCAGCGACAACGGCCCGGAGTTCCGCGCGCCCTACCGCGGCACGGCCGGCCCCTGGCGCGGGACGTATCACACCGCCATGGAAGGCAGCCTGCGTGTGCCCTTCATCGCGCGCTGGCCGGGCCGCATCGAGCCGGGCCGCGTGAGCAACGAGATCGTGCACGTGACCGACATCTTCACCACCCTTGCCGCCGTGGCCGGTGCCGAGCTGCCGCAGGACCGGCCCATCGACGGCGTGGACCAGCGGGCCTTCTTCTTCGGCGAGCAGCCAAAGTCGGCGCGCGAGGGCTTTCTCTTCTACATCAAGCAGGAGTTGCGCGCGGCCAAGTGGCGCGACTGGAAGCTGCACTTCTACTGGGAGCCCGAGGTCAACCAGGGCCAGGGCAAGCTGGAGTCGCCCTACCTGTTCAATGTGACGCGCGACCCCAAGGAAGAGACCGATGTGCTGGTCTTCAACACATGGGTCATGGGCCCGGTGCTGCGCATGATCCGCGACTTCAACGCCAGTGCGGCCGCGCATCCGCACACGCCGCCCGGCCAGCTCGACCGCTGAGCGCCGACCCCTCTGACACCTCCCGGAAGCAAGCCTCATGAACTCCTCCACCACCCGCCGCCATCTGCTGCGCCTGTCGGCGCTCGCTCTCTCCGCCATGGCCCTCGGCGCCCATGCCGAAGCGCCCTGGCCCGAAGCCAAGTCCATCACCTGGATCGTGGGCTTCGTGCCCGGCGGCTCGGTGGACGTGCTCACGCGGGCCTTTGCCAAGGCGGTCTCCGACCAGCTGGGCCAGTCCATCGTGGTCGACAACGTGCCCGGTGCCTCGGGCGCGCTGGCGCTCAAGCAGGCGGCGCGCGCCAAGGGCGACGGCTACACGCTGGTGACCGTGCCGGGGCCCGTGCTCTTCGGCCAGAATCAGCCCGAGGTGGGCCGCGAGCTGCAGGCGGTGGGCCTGCTGTCGCAGGGGCCCATCGTGCTGGTGGGTGGCGCCGCGCTGCCTCAGGCCGACCTGACGTCGCTGATCGCCGCGATGAAGAAGAACCCGCAGCAGTGGGACTACGCCAGCTCGGGCATCGGCACCGGCCAGCACTTGGCCGGCGAGCTGTTCAACCAGGTGGCGGGCACGCATATGCTGCATGTGCCGTACAAGGGCGGCGGCCAGGCGGTGGTGGACATCGTCGGCGGCCAGGTCAAGCTGGGCATGCTGGGCGTCACGCCCGTGCTGGCACAGATCAAGGCCGGCCAGCTGCGCGCCTATGCGGTGACCACGCCCTACCGCATCCCCAGCCTGCCCAATGTGCCGACCATGAGCGAGGCCGGGCTCAAGGGCTACGAGGCCACGCAGTACTTCGCCGTCGCCACGGCCAAGGGCGTGCCCGAGCCGGTGGTGGCGCGGCTCAACGCCGCCATCGCCAAGGCGCCAGAGAACCCACAGGTGAAGGCGGCCATGGAAGCCGGCGGCCAGCTGCCGGGGCACATGTCGCCCGCCGATGCGCAAAAGTTCGTGCAGGACAGCCTGCGCAAGTTCGGCGACGTGGCGACCAAGGCCAAGATCGTCCTGAACTAGTGGAGCGCGGTCGGGCTTCATCGGGCCCTGGCCGGGGCTCGTTCGATCAGGCGGCCGACGAGCCCCGCACCACCAGCGTCCCCGGCAGCAGAAGCTCGCGCGCCGGACCTTCCAGGCCCTGCATGCGCTCGATCAGGCAGGTGGCGGCGGCGCGGCCGAGTTCATCGGTGGGCTGCGCCAGGGTGCTGAGGCCCGGCCCGACCAGCGAGGCCCATTCGGGCTCGTCGAAGCCGATGAAGCCCAGCTCTTGGCCGAACTCCCAGCCCAGTTGCCGAACGGCCTGCGCCACGCGCAGCGTGACCACCGAGTTGCCGGCCACCACCGCGGCGCGGCGCGGTGCGCGGGCGCGCTTGCGCAGGCCGCGCAGTGCATCGCGCAGACCTTCGTCGTCGCCCTCAGCCATCTCGAAGACCTCGCCCCGCACGCGCGGCGAGGCCTGGGCATGCGCCTCCATGCAATCACGGAAGGCGGCGGCCCGCTCGCGCCGGGTGCTCACGCCCTGCTGCGGCTCGGTCACGTACAGCAGCTCGCGCCAGCCGCCCTCCACCAAGTGAGTGCAGGCCTCGGCCATGGCCGACCGGTTGTCGATGGAGACGAAGTCGGCATCCAGCCCGTCGTGCCGGCGGTCCACCAGCACCGCCGGCTTGCCATGGGCAGCGATGGCCTCGACCACGCCCGCGCCGCGGCCCAGGGTGTTGAGGATGAAGCCGTCCACCTGGTAGCCGGCCAGGG
>NZ_CAJYES010000235.1 GCF_913773995.1 uncultured Pseudacidovorax sp. | reverse complement strand
TGATGCAGCTGCCCGGCACTGCCGAGGCGTTGCGCACCGATCTTTCGGCCACCCTCTTCCTGGCCGACGCGCAGGACTACGACGGCGGCGAACTGGAGATCGAAGGCCCCTCGGGCGTGCAGGCCGTCAAGCTCGATGCCGGCGACCTGGTGCTCTACCCTTCCACCAGCCTGCACCGGGTCACGCCCGTCACCCGCGGTGCGCGGCTGGCGGCCTTCTTCTGGATCGAGAGCCTGGTGCCCGACCCCACCGACCGCGCGCTGCTGTTCGACCTGGACCAGGCCATCCAGCGGCTCGGTGCCGATCTGCCGGCCGCCGATCGGCGGCTGGTGCAGCTGAGCGGCGTCTACCACAACCTCCTGCGCCGCTGGGCGCTGACCTGAGCAGAGGTTCATCCCCGCCATGCCCGCCCGGCCCTGTCTCCGTCATTCACCGCGTCCGAGCCCTCGCGCAAGCGATTGCGCGCCGCGATTTCCTTCAAACCCCACCAGCAAGGCCTTCCCACCATGATCCGCCACCTTCTCGCTCCCGTCCTGCTCTGCGCCGCCGGTGTCGCCTTTGCCCACGGCAATGTGCAGTGCCCCGCCTCGCCCAAGGCCGAATGGAAGCCTCACACCGACCTGCAGGCCAAGCTCGTCAAGGAGGGCTGGACCGTGCGCCGCATGGAGATGACGCCCACCTGCTACGAGGTCTACGGCAAGGACCCGCAGGGCAAGCGCGTCGAAGCCTTCTTCGACCCGAAGACGCTGGAACGTGTCGAAGAGAAGTGAGACCGCGCCGCAGACCCGCGTGTGGAGCCGCACGGTGCGGCTGCTGCACCTGGGGCTGATCGCGTCGGTCACCGTGGCCTGGGTCTTCCGCGAGGACCTGGGTCCGGCGCATGAAGTGGCAGGCTACGTCGCGCTGGCCGCGGCGGTGGCGCGCAGTGCCATCGGCATGGCGGGCGGCGGCTATGCGCACTTCGGGCAGTTCGTCCGATCGCGCGCGGCCACGCTCGGCTACGCGCGGCAGGTGCTGCGCGGCACCGCGCCCCGCTACATCGGCCACAACCCGCTGGGTGGCTGGATGGTGCTCGCCCTGCTGGGCTGCATCGGGCTGCTGGGCGCGAGTGGCTGGCTCTACACCACCGACCTGTTCTGGGGCTACGGCTGGCTGGCGTGGCTCCATGCCGCGCTGGGCTGGACGCTGCTGGCGCTCGTCGCGCTGCATGTGGGCGGCGTGGTGTTCACCAGCATCGCGCATCGCGAGAACCTGGTGAAAGCCATGCTCACCGGCCGCAAGCCGCCGCCGGGGCCCGGCGACGTGGACTGAACACCGACGCGGCAAGGCACCGCGCCGTCACAGCTTGGCGATCGACACCTCGGTCGACTTCACCAGCGCCACCACGTCCGAGCCGACGCGCAGCTGCAGCTCATCGACCGAGCGGGTGGTGATGACGGAGGTGACGATGCCCCAGGGCGTCTCGACATCGACCTCGGAGACGACGTCGCCGCGGATGATCTCGCGGACCTTGCCCTTGAACTGGTTGCGCACGTTGATGGCCTGGATGGACATGGATAGCTCCTTGGTGGATGGGTGACAGGAAAGGATGAAGAAGTCAGGCGCTCAGCGGCTGGCCGCCGCCAGGGCCTGGTCGAGGTCGGCACGCAGGTCGTCGATGTGCTCTATGCCGATGGACAGGCGCACCGTGTCCTCGGTGACGCCGGCGCGGGCCAGTTCGTCGGGCGAGAGCTGGCGGTGCGTGGTGGAAGCCGGATGCGTGGCCAGCGAGCGCACGTCGCCGATGTTGACGAGGCGGGTGAAAAGCTGCAGCGCGTCCAGGAAGCGCTCGCCGCCGGAGCGGCCGCCCTGGATGCCGAAGGTGAGCACGCCGCTCGCACGGCCGCCCAGGTACTTCTGCGCCAGTGCATGGTCGGGGTGGTCTTCCAGCGCGGCATAGTTGACCCACTTGACGGCCGGATGGGCCTTCAGGTGCTGGGCGACGGCCAGCGCGTTGCTGCTGATGCGGTCCAGCCGCAGGGCCAGCGTCTCGATGCCCTGCAGGATCTGGAAGGCGTTGAAGGGCGAAATGGCCGCGCCCGTATTGCGCAGCGGCACCACGCGCGCCCGGCCGATGTAGGCCGCGGCGCCCAGGGCCTCGGTGTAGACCACGCCGTGGTAGCTCGGATCGGGCTCGTTCAGGCGACGGAAGCGCTGCTTGTGCTCGGCCCAGGGGAACTTGCCCGAGTCGACGATGGCCCCGCCGATGCTGGTGCCATGGCCGCCCAGGTACTTGGTGAGCGAGTGCACCACGATGTCGGCGCCATGTTCGATGGGCCGGCTGAGGTAAGGCGAAGGCACGGTGTTGTCGACGATCAGCGGCACGCCGTGACGGTGGGCGATGGCCGCCACGGCGGCGATGTCGGTCACGTTGCCCGCCGGGTTGCCCAGCGACTCCACGAAGACGGCCTTGGTGCGCGCGTCGATCAGCGCCTCGAAGCTGCCCGGGTCGCGGTGGTCCGCGAAGCGCGTGGTGATGCCGAACTGCGGCAGCGTGTGGGCGAACAGGTTGTAGGTGCCGCCATAGAGCGCCGTGCTGCTGACGATGTTGTCGCCCGCCTCGGCGATGGTCTGGATGGCGTAAGTGACGGCCGCCTGGCCCGAGGCCAGCGCCAGCGCCGCGATGCCGCCTTCGAGCGCCGCCACGCGCTGCTCCAGCACGTCCTGCGTCGGGTTGTTGATACGGGTGTAGATGTTGCCCGGCACCTTCAGGTCGAACAGGTCGGCACCGTGCTGGGCCGAGTCGAAGGCATAGGCCACCGTCTGGTAGATGGGCGGCGCCACGGCATGGGTGGTGGGGTCGGGCCGATAGCCGGCGTGGACCGACAGGGTTTCGAACTTCCAGTCCTTGGCTTGGGTCATGGCGGGTCTCCGTGGAGAAAGGATCAGATGGCCCAGCGCAACGCATGGGCGGGCGTCTGCGCCAGCGGGTCGTTAGCGGCGGGCGGCCGCGACTCGTCGGCGGGCTTCTGCAGCACACGGTCGAGGATGCGTTTCTCCAGCGCGGCGAAGGCGGCCTCGCCCTGGGCGCGCGGGCGCGGCAGGTCCACCCGCACATCCAGCGCGATGCGGCCTTCCTCGATCAGGATCACGCGGTCGGCCAGGGCCACGGCCTCCTGCACGTCGTGCGTGACCAGCAGCGCGGTGAAGCGATGGCGCTGCCACAGGCGCTCGATCAGCCGGTGCATCTCGATGCGGGTCAGCGCGTCCAGCGCGCCCAGCGGCTCGTCGAGCAGCAGCAACCGCGGGTGGTGCACCAGGGCACGTGCGAGGGCCACGCGCTGGCGCTGGCCGCCCGACAGGCGCGCCGGCCATTCGTCGGCACGCTCGGCCAGGCCCACCTGGGCCAGCACCTCACGGCCGCGCTCGCGCGAACCCGCGGGCAGGCCCAGCGTCACGTTGTCGAGCACCCGCTTCCAGGGCAGCAGGCGCGCCTCCTGGAACATGATGCGGGTGTCGTCATGCAGGCCGCGGATCGGCTTGCGGTCGGTGGTCAGCTGGCCCGAGCTGACGGGCTCCAGCCCGGCCACCAGGCGCAGCAGCGTGCTCTTGCCGCAACCGCTGCGGCCGACGATGGCCACGAACTCGCCCGGTGCCACATGCAGCTGAAGCTGGTGCAGCACCTCGCGCTCGCCGTAGCGCTTGCCGAGGCCCTGCGCGTCCAGTGCGACGCCCGCGGGTGCGATCACGGCTTCTTCTTTGCGATTCAGTACGGCGCTCATGAGGCGGCTCCCGGCTTGAACAGGTCGACATCCAGCGCGTCGACGCGCTTGGGCAGCAGCTTCTCGGCCAGGAAGGCATCGGCGATGCGCTGCTGCTCACCCAGCCGCTCGCGGGTGACGGCCCGCACTGCATAGCTGCGGCGGCCGTTGGCCTGCTCGACCACCGCGGCATCCAGGCCCCAGAAGGGCGCGAGCAGGGCCGCCGCTTCCTTGGGCTGAGCCTTGACCCAGCGCCCGGTCTTCTCCAGCTCGGCATAGAGCACGGACAGCGCCTCGGGCCGCGCCCGCGCGAATCGCGTGCTGGCGAGGTAGTACCGCTGGTAGGAGGCCAGGCCGGTGCCGTCCGCCAGCACCCACGCGCCCGACTGGATCTGCGCCGCGGAAAGGAAGGGATCCCACACGACCCATGCATCGATGGCGGCGCGTTCGAAGGCGGCGCGGCCGTCGGCCGGCGTGAGGTAGGCGGGCTCGATGTCCTTGAAGCCCAGGCCGGCCTTGGCCAGCGCCGCCAGCAGCAGGTAGTGCACGCCGGCCGCCTTGGCAAAGCCGACCCGCTTGCCGCGCAGATCGGCCACCGTGCGAAGCGGTGAATCGCTGCGCACCACGATCGCCTGGGCCGAAGGCGATGGCGCCTCCTGCGCCAGGAAAGTGAGCTGAGCCCCGGCGGCCTGCGCGAAGACAGGCACCGTGTCGGCCGCATCGGCGCTGACGTCCACGTTGTCGAGGTTCAGCGCCTCCAGCAGCGGCAGTCCGCTGGTGAACTCATGCCAGGTGGGCTTGAGGCCCAGCGGCGCGAAGGCCCGCTCCAGCGTGCCCTGCAGCCGAAGCACGGCGATGAGGGTGGAGGACTTCTGGTAGCCGATGCGCACGGCCTGCGGCGCGGCGCCGCCCTGCGCAAGCACGGGGCCCGCGGCCAGGGCGCCGAGCAGCCCCAGGGCGGTACGGCGTTGAATGAAGTGATCAGAGTTCATGAAGAGCGTGCAACAGCAAGAGGATCTATCGCCGGCTATGCGTCCCGTCACAGGAGCCAGACGGCCGAGGAGCAGGCCAAGCGGGAGCGCCCGCGGAACTGGCTCTGCCAGGCCGCCAGGCGCGCCCCCCGCAGGGGGGTTGGCGAAGCGCGAAGCGCGCAGCCTGGGGGGAAGTCATTGATACCCCGGGTGCCATCTCAGCCACCATCTTTCGAGGCCGCGCGCCAGCAGATCAGCCAGCTTGCCCAGCAGCGCATACAGCAGGATGCCCACCAGCACCACGTCCGTCTGCAGGAACTCCCGCGCGTTCATGGTGAGGTAGCCGATGCCGGCCTGGGCCGAGATGGTCTCGGCCACGATCAGGATCACCCACATCAGCCCCAGCGAGAAGCGCAGCCCCACCAGGATGGACGACAGCGCACCCGGCAGGATCACCTGCCGGTACAGCTGCCAGCGCGACAGGCCGTAGGTGCGGCCCATCTCGATCAGCTGCGGATCGACATTGCGGATGCCGTGGAAGGTGTTCAGGTAGATGGGAAAGAAGACCGCCACGCTGATCAGGAAGAGCTTGGCCGACTCGTCGATGCCGAACCACAGGATCACCAGCGGAATCAGCGCCAGTGCCGGGATGTTGCGCACCATCTGGATGGTGGAGTCGAGCAGCGTCTCGAAGAAGCGCACCGAGCCGGTGAGCAGGCCCAGCGCCAGCCCCAGCCCACCACCGACCGCCAGCCCCGCCAGCGCGCGGCCGGCGCTGACTTTCACATGCGTCCACAGCTCGCCCGAGGCGGTCAGTTGCCAGGCCGCCCGCAGCACGTCCACCGGCGCGGGCAGCACGCGCGAAGAGAGCCACCCCAGTGAAGAAGCGGCCTGCCACAGCACGACCAGCAGCACGGGCACGACCCAGGGCAGCAGGCGTTGGCCAAGGCCGGCGAGAAAATTTCGTAGGCCGCCAGCGTCGGCGGAACGGGGCAGCGCGGTAGGCGCCGGCAATGCTTGTGCTTGTTGGCTCATCGGGGCGCTCCTCCTTCAGCCCTGGGCGCGCAGCCGCGAGGGCGCATCGACATTGGCGACCACTTCGCCCAACGGGCCGCCGGTGCGGGCGCCCTCCCCGCTCAGGCGCGCCTGCACGTCGCGCGGCAACAGCGGGAACACCAGCTCGGCGAAGCGATAGGCCTCCTCCAGGTGCGGATAGCCCGAGAAGATGAAGGCATCGATGCCCAGGTCGGCGTACTCGCGGATGCGTGCGGCCACCTGCTGCGGATTGCCCACCAGCGCCGTGCCGGCGCCGCTGCGCACCAGGCCCACGCCGGCCCACAGGTTGGGGCTGATCTCCAGCGCCTCGCGGCTGCGGTTGGCGCCGCGGCCATGCAGCGCGGCCATACGGCGCTGGCCTTCGGAGTCCATGCGGCCCAGCGCCTCCTGCGCCTTCGCGATGGTGGCGTCGGCCACGCGGCTGATCAACGCATCGGCGGCGCGCCAGGCCTCGTCCTCGGTCTCCCGCACGATCACATGCAGCCGAATACCGAATTCGACCTGGCGACCCAGGCGCTCGGCCCGCGCCCGCACATCGGCCAGCTTGCGCGCCACCTCCGCGGGAGGCTCGCCCCAGGTGAGATAGCGCTCGACCTGCTCGGCGGCGAGTTCATGCGCCGCCTCGGACGAGCCGCCGAACCATACCGGCGGATGCGGCCGCTGCACGGGCGGAAACACCAGCCGCGCCCCTTGGACCTGTACATAACGACCATCGAAGTCGAAGGCTTCGCCGCCATGGCTGCGTGCCACGATCTCGCGCCACACGCGGATGAACTCGGCCGACTGGGCGTAGCGCTCCGCATGCGGAAGGAAGACGCCGTCGGCCTCCAGTTCGGCCCGGTCGCCGCCGGTGACGAGGTTGATCAGCAGTCGGCCGCCGCTCAGGCGGTCGAAGGTGGCGGCCATGCGCGCGGCCAGCGAAGGCTGGTGCAACCCCGGCCGCACCGCGACCAGGAACTTGAGTTGCCGCGTGGCGCCGATCAGGCTCGACGCGACCACCCACGGGTCCTCGCAGGAGCGGCCGGTGGGGATCAACACGCCCTCATAGCCCAGGGCGTCAGCGGCACCGGCGATCTGCTGCAGGTAGGGCAGATCGACCGGCCGCGCACCCTCGGTGCTGCCGAGGTAGCGGCTGTCGCCGTGGGTGGGGAGGAACCAGAACAGCTTGAGGCTCATGCGGGGCTTTCTTTCTCTTCTCTTGAATGCGGCGGTCTCGCGGACGGAGGGTCAGCGCCTCACCAGGAATGGGCCAGCGCCGTGGCGGGCAAGGCCGGTGGCCTTGGCAGGCTGGCGCCGCCGACGCGCAGGCGCTGCAGCGCACGCAGTGGCCCGGTCGGCCGCGGAGCGGTGGCGCGCGCGGGCCGTGCATTGCCGAGCCGTACGCCCCAGGCCACGGCCGTGACGCCGATGACGCGCAGGGCAGTCTGCGACAGCGCGCGACCACCTTGAGGTTGAGGCAAGCTCGGAGCGGCGTCGGTGCGCCGCAAGGCAGAAAGGCTCATGGCAATCTCGGTTCCAGACATGCGACGGCCCTGCCACTGACAGCGGCCATCGAACAGACGAAGAGGAAGGACGGGAAGGGAGGCGGCGTCGATGCCACCGTGTGTCGTCAGACGCTACATCGCACGCTGGCGAAGGCCACCGGCGCAAAGCCGTGGACCGGGGGCAAGTGCAAGCCCTCGGCGGCCAGGGTATTGACGGCTTCGGCCAGGCGGACATCCAGCTCTTCCTGCAACTGCCAGGCACCCTCCGGCACCAGCGTCACCTGCGCGTCGCTGGCGTACACACCCGGCAGGATGTGCCGCGCGCCGAGCGACTGCAGCACGGGTCGCAGCGCATAGTCGAGCGCCAGCATGTGATGCGGGCTGCCTCCGGTGGCCAGCGGCAGCACGGTCTTGCCCTTGAGGGCCGTCTGCGGCAGCAGATCGAGAAAGACCTTCAACAGCCCGCTGTAGGCGGCCTTGTAGACCGGCGTGGCCACCACGATGGCCGGCGCCGCGGCCAGCGCGTCGACCGCCTGTGCGATGGCAGGCGATGACGCATCGGCGGCCAGCAAGGGCGCGGCCGGCAGATCGCGCAGCTGCAGCAGTTGCGCCTCCACGTCACGGTGCGCCAGCCGGTCGGCCACGGCATGCAGCAAGGCGGTGGAGCGGGAAGGCGCCGAAGGGCTGCCGGCGATGAGGAGGACGGGGGGCATGGGCGTCGGGACCGTGGCACCCGCTGCGGGCGCGGCGCCAGGGATCGGTCGTTGTGGGTGGCTGTCGATGGCGCCGATTCTGGGCAGGGGCCCCCCTGCTGCGAACGACTGTGTTCTCAGGTCGACATGCGAAAAACGAGTAAGGGCTCGGAAGACGGCGCGTTCCGCAGCGCACCCACTTGGCCTTCGACATCGCCCGCCAACTGCCAGGCGGCGCCCGTCGGCCCGAAGCCGAGACCCAGTCCTGCTAGGCCGTCGATGCCGCTTCGGCCGGCGGGTTCGCCATGTTGCGGATCACGTCCATGAATGCCAGAACGGCCGTGCTTGGCGGCTCGCCCTGCAGCGTGATCAGGCCGAAATCGGGCATGCGGTTGGGCAGATCGGCCGCGATGCGCGTCAGCAGCCCCCGCCGTACGTACTTGTCGGCCAGGGCGGCGGGCTGCAGCGACAGCATCGAGGTGCTCTGCATCAGCTCCAGCGCGAAGAGGAAGGACGGCGTCTCGACGATGCCCGAGGTCAGCGAGAGGCCCGTGCTGCTGAAGATGTCGTCGGAGACCCGCCGCAGCGCCGTCGATGGGGGATAAAGAATCCACGGCCAGTTCGACAGCTCCCGCAGCGAGGGCGCGTTCGGTCCGCGCAACGGGTGGTGCACGCCCGCGGTGATCTGCAGCATTTCGCCGCTCAAGTTCTCGTAGCGGAATTGGTCGCGCTGGACCTCGTCGGTGAAGCGGCCGATCATCACGTCGATCTTTCGTTCGGCCAGCCACACGATCAGCTGGTCGCTGCTCTGTTCCAGCACCTTCACCACCAGCAGCGGACGCAGCCGCTGCAGCTCGGCCACGGAGGCGATCAGCAGGTGCGCCGCCGAGCCCGAGATGGCGCCGATCGTCAGATGGCCATGCCCGCCCTGCTTCAGGGTGCTGAACTCGTCCACGAACCGGCGGTGGCCGTCCAGCGCGGCGTGCGCATAGCGCAGCGTGAACAGGCCCAGTTCGTTCGGCTGCATGCCGCGCGGCAGGCGGTCGAACAGGCGCGCCTCGAGCATCTCCTCGATGTCCATCAGCACCTTGGTGGCGGCCGGCTGCGTGATGTACATCTGCTCGGCCGTCAGTCGCAGATTGCGCGTCTTGCCGAGGATGTCCAGGAACTGAAGGTGCCGGAAACGCAGCCGGGAGACTTGCGCCAGCAGCGTGGATTTACCGGAAGGCGAATCTGGACCCATCAGCATTTGGAATGGATGCTAGCGAAAAAGTCAGTGGACCGTCAGATGGGCCTCCCCTAGCCTTCGCATGCGTCGAGTACGGCCCCACAGAGAGCCGGCGCATCGCGGCAAGGTCGCCGCACCCCTGAATATTCCTTTCTGGAGACATCATGAAAATCAGATCAATGGGCCTGGCGGCCGTGCTGCTGGGGGCCCTGGCCGGTTCCGCCTTCGCGCAGATCAAGGAACACGCATTCAAGATCGGCACAGGCCTCACCGACGACCATCCCCAGGCGCAGGCCCTGAAGTACTTCGGCGAGCGCCTGGCGGCCGCGAGCGGCGGCAAGCTGACGGCGCGGGTCTACACCGGCGGCTCGCTCGGCAACGACCTGAGCATGACCTCGGCGCTGCGCGGCGGCACGCTGGAGATGACGATCCCCGACAGTTCCACGTTGGTGTCGCTGGTCAAGCCCTTCGGTGTGCTGAACCTGCCCCTGAGCTTCAACAACGAGAAGGAAGCCGACGCGGTGCTGGACGGCCCCTTCGGCCAGAAGCTGCTGGCCAAGCTGCCGGAGAAGGGCCTGATCGGCCTGGGCTTCTGGGAGAACGGCTTCCGCCATGTCACCAACTCGCGCCGGCCGGTACAGCGCGCCGAAGACCTGAGCGGCCTGAAGCTGCGCGTCATCCAGAGCCCGCTCTTCCTGGACACCTTCAACGCCCTGGGCGCCAACGCCACGCCGATGCCCTTCACCGAGCTGTACACGGCGATGGAGCAGGCCGCCGTGGACGGGCAGGAGAATCCCCCGGCCACCATCCTGGCCAGCAAGTTCTACGAAGTGCAGAAGCACCTGGTGCTGTCGCGGCACATGTACAGCGCCTGGGTGCTGCTGATGTCCAAGAAGACCTGGGACGGCCTCTCCCCGGACGAGCAAAAGATCGTGAAGGACGCCGCGCGCGAAGCCACGCTGTACGAGCGCAAGACCATCCGGGCGTTCTCCGAGACGGCCCTGGCCGACCTGAAGAAGGCCGGCATGCAGATCACCGAACTGCCCCCGGCCGAGCAGGCCAGGATGCGCAGCAAGCTGCAGCCGGTGCTGGCCAAGTTCAGCAAGGAATACGGCGAGGACACGACCGCCGAAATGAACGCCGAACTGGCCAAGGTGCGCGGCAGCACGACCGCCGACAGCAAGTAATTGCGCCCCCCGATGGAGGCGGACGTATCGCCGCCTCCATCCCCTCCCCCTTCTTCTCAGATCGACAGCGATGGACAAAAGAGCTGGTCGCGGCTTTCGCTCGCGCGAATGGTTTGCCGATCCCCAACGTTCCGACATGACGGCGCTCTATCTGGAGCGCTTCATGAACTACGGATTGACGCCCGAGGAACTGCGTTCGGGCCGTCCCATCATCGGCATTGCACAGACCGGCAGCGATCTGTCGCCCTGCAACCGCATCCACCTGGACCTGGCGCGCCGTGTGCGCGACGGCATCCGCGATGCCGGCGGCATTCCGATGGAGTTCCCGGTGCATCCCATCTTCGAGAACTGCCGCCGTCCCACCGCCGCGCTGGATCGCAACCTGGCCTACCTGGGCCTGGTCGAGATCCTGTACGGCTATCCCATCGACGCCGTCGTGTTGACCACCGGCTGCGACAAGACCACACCGGCCGGCATCATGGCCGCGTCCACCGTGGACATTCCGGCCATCGTGCTGTCGGGCGGTCCCATGCTCGACGGCTGGCATGGCGGCGAGCTGGTGGGCTCCGGCACGGTGATCTGGCGCAGCCGCCGGCAACTGGCGGCCGGCGAGATCGACGAAGAGGAGTTCCTGCAGCGCGCCTGCAGCAGCGCACCATCCGCCGGGCACTGCAACACCATGGGCACGGCCTCGACGATGAATGCCGTCGCCGAGGCGCTGGGCCTGTCGCTGCCCGGCTGCGCGGCCATTCCAGCGCCCTACCGCGAGCGCGGCCAGATGGCCTACGAGACGGGTCGGCGCATCGTGGGCATGGCTTTCGAGGACCTGCGGCCCTCGCGCATCCTCAGCCGTGCGAGCTTTCTCAACGCCCTGTCGGTGGTCAGCTGCGCGGGCGGCTCGAGCAATGCGCAGGTGCACATCATGGCCATGGCCCGCCATGCCGGCGTGGACCTGCGGCCGCAGGACTGGACCGAACACGCCTACCGCCTGCCGCTGCTGCTGAACATGCAGCCCGCCGGCAAGTACCTGGGCGAGCGCTTCTTCCGCGCGGGCGGCGTGCCGGCGCTGATGTGGGAACTGCACCAGGCCGGCCGACTGCATGGCGACTGCGCCAGCGTGACGGGCAAGACCGTGGCCGAGAACGTCGAGGGCCGCGAGAGCAGCGACCGCGAAGTCATCCGCCCCTTCGACGCACCGCTGATGGCCGATGCAGGCTTTCTGGTGCTCAGCGGCAACCTCTTCGACTTCGGCATCATGAAGACCTCGGTCATCTCGTCGCGCTTCCGCGAGCGCTACCTGAGCCGGCCCGGACACGAAGGTGTGTTCGAGGCGCGCGCCGTGGTCTTCGACGGCGCCGACGACTACCACGCCCGCATCAACGACCCCGCCCTCGAGATCGACGAGGGCTGCATCCTCGTGATGCGTGGCGCCGGCCCCATCGGTTGGCCGGGGTCGGCGGAGGTGGTCAACATGCAGCCGCCCGATGCGCTCATCCAGCGCGGCATCCAGGCTCTGCCGACGCTGGGCGACGGCCGCCAGTCGGGCACGGCCGACAGCCCCTCGATCCTCAACGTGTCGCCCGAAAGCGCCGTCGGGGGCGGCCTGCGCTGGCTCAGGACCGGCGATCGGATCCGGGTCGACCTCAACGCCGGCCGATGCGACGCCCTGCTCTCCGACGAGGAGATCGCCCAGCGCCAGCGCGAGCTACCCGCACCGCAGGTACCCCCGAGCCATTCCCCCTGGGAGGAGATGTACCGCAGCCACACAGGCCAGCTGGTGGACGGCGCCACGCTGGACATGGCCCTGAAGTACCGCCGCATCGCCGAGCGCACGCCGCGCCACAACCACTGACTGACGTCCCGAGGAAATCTGAATGACTGTGACAACGACGGAATTGCCGGCGCATGCCCCTGCCCTGCACCCCGCGCTGCCGATGGACGGCCTGGCCGGCACGCTCGTGGCCCGTGCCTGGTGTGCCGACACGCTGGCCGGCCCGGCCGTGGTGGCGTTGCGCCCGGATGGCGTGTTCGACCTGAGCCGGCACTTCCCCACCATGAGCACATTGCTCGAAGCCGAGCAGCCGGCGCAAGCCGCACGTTCGGCCGTCGGCGAGTACCTGTGCAGCGTCGACGCGCTTCTGGAGAACAGCAGGATGGACGGGCGCGATGCCGCCCTGCCCTGGCTGCTGGCGCCCTGCGACCTGCAGGTGGTCAAGGCCGCCGGCGTGACCTTCGCCGCCAGCATGATCGAGCGCGTGATCGAGGAGCAGGCTGGTGGCGACGCCGGACGCGCGCTGGCCCTGCGCAGCCAGGTCACGGCCCTCATTGGCCCCAGCCTGTCCGACATCCGCCCCGGCTCGGCCCAGGCGCTGGCGCTGAAGCGCCTGCTGCAACAGAAGAACCTCTGGTCGCAGTACCTGGAGGTCGGCATCGGGCCCGATGCGGAGGTCTTCACCAAGGCGCCTGTGCTGGCGGCCGTGGGCCATGGCCAAGCCATCGGCATCCGCGCCGAGTCGAGCTGGAACAACCCCGAGCCCGAGGTGGTGCTGGCCGTCAACAGCCGCGGCGCCATCGTCGGCGCCGCGCTGGGCAACGACGTCAACCTGCGCGACATCGAGGGCCGCAGCGCACTGCTGCTGGGCAAGGCCAAGGACAACAACGCCTCCTGCGCCATCGGACCCTTCATCCGCCTCTTCGACGACAGCTTCGGCCTGGACCAGGTCCGTGCCGAGACCGTGCACCTGGAGGTGGCCGGCGAGGACGGCTACACGCTGCGTGGCATCAACACCATGGCCAGCATCAGCCGCGATCCCGAGGAGCTCGTTCGCCAGACGATGGCCTGCCACCAGTACCCGGATGGCTTCATGCTGTTCCTGGGCACGCTGTTCGCCCCCATCGATGACCGCGACGAGCCCGGTGGCGGCTTCACCCACAAGCTGGGCGACGTGGTGACCATCCACAGCCACTGGCTGGGCCGCCTGCAGAACCGGGTGACGCATTGCGAGACCGCGCCGCCGTGGCAGTTCGGCCTGCGCGCGCTGATCGCCAACCTGGCCGACCGCGGCCTGCTGCAGGGGGCGCGGCTGTGATGGCCGCATCGAGCCTCATCGGGAGCCGCCCATGATCGATGCCACCATCACGCGCTTCTGCCGCGCCATCGATCTTCTGATCGCCGCCGCCCTCGCCATCATGGTGGTGCTGGTGTTCGGCAATGTGGTCCTGCGCTATGCGCTCAACTCCGGCATCGCAGTCAGCGAAGAACTCTCGCGCTGGCTGTTCGTCTGGCTGTGCTTCCTCGGCGCCGTGGTCGCGCTGAGAGACGGGGCGCACCTGGGCACCGACATGCTGGTTTCGCGCCTGAGCGCGACGGGCAAGAAGGTCTGCCTGGTGATCGGGCAGCTGCTGATGCTCTACCTGACCTGGCTGTTCCTCGACGGCAGCTGGCAGCAGATGCGCCTGAACCTGGACATGGAGGCGCCCGTGACGGGCACCCCAGTGGCGGTGTTCTACGCGTCAGGCGTGGTCTTCTCGGTTCTGGCGGGACTGCTGCTCGTGCTGCAGCTCGTGCGCGTGCTGACCGGCCGCATCAGCGAGAGCGAGCTCGTGATGGTCAGGGAGTCGGAAGAGCAGGCCGAACTCGAGGCGTTGCAGGCCGAGCTGGCGCGTGACGACGCAGCCACCGGCCCCGCGCAACCCCACGCCGCAAGCGGCCAGCCCCAAGGAAAGCATTCATGACCGTCTTCATCTTTCTCGCCAGCCTCGTCGGGGCGATGGCGCTGGGCATTCCCATCGCCTATGCCCTGCTCGCCAGCGGCGCGGCGCTGATGTGGCACCTGGACCTGTTCGACGCGCAGATCCTGGCGCAGAACTTCATCGACGGCGCGGACAGCTTTCCGCTGCTGGCCGTGCCCTTCTTCATGCTCGCCGGCGAGATCATGAATGTGGGCGGTCTGTCGCAGCGCATCGTCAACTTCGCGCTCGCGCTCGTCGGTCACGTCAAGGGCGGCCTCGGCTATGTCGTCGTGCTCGCCGGCTGCCTGCTGTCGGCGCTGTCCGGCTCCGCGGTGGCCGATGCCGCAGCGCTCACCGCCCTGCTGCTGCCCATGATGATCAAGGCGGGGCACAAGAAGGAGGTGTCGGGCGGCCTGATCGCCTCGGCGGGGGTCATCGGCCCCATCATCCCGCCGAGCATCGGCTTCGTGATCTTCGGCGTCGCTGCGAACGTGTCGATCAGCAAGCTGTTCATCGCCGGCATCGTGCCGGGTATCCTGATGGGCGTGAGCCTTGCGCTGACCTGGTGGTGGGTGGGCCGCAAGGAAGTGCTGGCCGTGCCGCCGCGAAAGTCTCGCGCCGAGATCTGGGCCGCCGCGCGCGAATCGGTGTGGGCGCTGATGCTGCCGGTGTTCATCCTCGTCGGCCTGCGCATGGGCGTGTTCACGCCCACCGAGGCGGCGGTGGTCGCCGCGGTCTATGCGCTCTTCGTCGGCAATGTGGTGTATCGCGAGCTGCCGCTGCGCGCCCTCGTGCGCATCTTCGTCACGGCGGCGCGCACCACGGCGGTGGTGATGTTCCTGGTGGCCGCCGCCATGGTGTCGGCCTGGCTCATCACGGTGGCCAACCTGCCGCAACAGGTGGTGGAACTGCTGCAGCCGCTGCTCGGCAGCCCGACGCTGCTGCTGATCGCGATCATGCTGCTGGTCATGCTGGTGGGCACGGCGATGGACATGACGCCGACCATCCTCATCATGACGCCGGTCCTGATGCCGCTGATCAAGGCGGCCGGCATCGACCCCATCTACTTCGGCGTGCTGTTCATCATCAACAACGCCATCGGTCTCGTGACGCCCCCGGTGGGCACGATCCTCAACGTCGTCGCTGGCGTCGGCCGGATGAAGATGGACGAGGTGACCCGCGGCGTGATGCCCTTCATGACGGCCCAGTTCGCGGTGATGTTCCTGCTGGTGCTCTTTCCGCAACTGGTTCTGGCACCACTGCGCTGGTTCTATTGACGGGAGGCGCGCAAGAGTGACGCCCAAAGATTTCTGACGACAAACAAGGAGACAAGCATGCATCTGAACATCGAACGCCGCCCTGCATCAGGGCGGGGAGGCCCGGCAGCAGCCGACAGAGCGAATACCGGTCAGGGCCGACCCATCGGAAAGTCCGAGGTCATGTCGGGACGACTCGACGTCAAGCGCGTCCTGATCGCCCTGGCGGTCAGCGCCGTGGTCACCAACAGCGCTCTGGCGGTCGACCGCCCCACCGACCCGGCCAACTGGCCGGCGCTCAAGGACGTCTACAAGAACTACTTCCTGATCGGCAGCACCAATCTCAGCGCCAGCTATTTCGGAACCAACGTGGTGCCGGGTGAGAACTCCACCGCTGCCATGACGCTGAAGCACTTCAACGCGGCCACGCCCAGCAACGCGACGAAGCCGGAGTTCTGGAATGGTGGGAGTACCAATCCCACGCCGACGTTCCTCACCAATCTGACGTCCGGCATCAACGCCGACATCAGCGCGGCCAACACGCGCGGCTTCAAGGTCACGGGGCACACGCTGCTCTGGCACAACCAGTCGGCCCTGTGGCCGGCCGCCAACGTCCTGACTTCGACGGGCGGATGGGAAACCCCCTGGGACTACACCACCGCGAAGACCAATCTGGAGTACTACATCCGCACCGTGGCCGGCCATTTCGACCAGGATCCGTACAAGACCTACGCCTGGGACGTGGTCAACGAAGCATTCAAGGACAGTCCCGACAACCCGGCCGACTGGCGCAATGCCCTGCGCACCGGCTACAGCCCCGAGGAGCGGCCGTCCCGCTGGGCCCAGGCCTACGCCAAGGGCGGCAAGAGCTGGGAGTACATGTACGACGCGTTCTTCTACGCGCGGCAGAACACGACCTCGCTGCTGAACTACAACGACTTCAACGACAACGAGCGCGCCTCCAAGGCCACGGCCATCGCATCGATGGTCAAGGAGTTCAACCAGCGCTACGCGGCCGAGTCGGCCGCGGGCAAGGGTCGCATCCTTCTGGATGCCAAGGGCAATCCACGGCCGCTGGTCGACGTGATCGGCACGCAGGGGCACTGGGACATGCGGCTCAACATGGACGCCTTCGAGCGGACCATCAAGACCTATCTCGAAGCAGGCGTGAATGTCGACCTGACCGAGCTGGACCTTGCGCCCACGCTGGGGCTGGACAAGGGCCAGCGCATCCAGAACGGCCCCGAGATGGATGCGCTGTTCCAGGAACAGGGCATCCAGTACGCCAAGCTGTTCAGCCTGCTCAAGGAATACGCCGCCGGCCCGGGCGGCCGCCACCCCGAGTACAAGGGTGGCGTGCACCGCGTGACCTGGTGGGGCATGACGGACCCGGGCTACCACACCAACGGCTATCCGTGGTCCGCCGTCGGGCAACCCAAGGAGGCGTACTGGGCCACGACCAACCCCGAGCAGTACCTCATCGACGCCGGCCTGCCGCCGAATGGCGTCACCGCCACCTTCACCTATGGCGGCGAAAGCTTCAAGGCCCGGACCTGGGGCGGCAGGAACGCGCAGGTGGCGGTCGACATCAGCGTGCCGGCCGACACGAAGAACGTCGTCTTCACCGCCGCCAACGTCGCGCTGCCCGCGGGCTTTGCCGTCGAGAGCATGAAGTTCAATCCGCCCGATTGCGCCGTGAGTCCTGGCAAGCCCTGCCATGTGACGGTGACCGCGCGCGGACCTGCGCCGAAGACGACAGCAGTCGAGAACACGGCGACCTTCGTCCTGTCCTTCGGCAAGATGACCGTCGGATGGATGACCGCCTCGAACGCGCTGGAAGCGCCGCTGTCCTATGCGGAAGTCCGCTTCAGTGATGGCGTGACGCCCTTCAAGCAATACCGGACCACCTATGGCAGCGATGGCATGGCGAGGGCGTCCGGCGTCGTGGAACTGAAGCCGGTCCCCAAGCATGGGCGCACCACACTGGTCCTGTCGCCGCAAGACGCCATTGCTGGCCCGAGAGGCTTGAAGCTGGAGAGGACCGCGTCAACCGAGAAGGCCTGGCGGCTCATGACGCGACTGGAGCCCGGCAAGACCTACATGGTGGTGTCGGGTGACTCCCTCTTCGACGGAAAGACGAAGCCGGCGGCATTGACGAACAGGACCAAGCCCGCGACCACCGCCTCGCCGGAATCGCTGTCGCGCACCGCCGTCACCCTCAACGGTGCCGTGCTCGTGCCGGCGCGAAACGCGAATGCGCCGGAGACCGAGCCCGCCCTGGCCCAGGACAACCTCAAGTTCGTCTTCGAGGAGGCGAAGAGCCCTGCCGCCGGCCCCTATGCGAACCAGGAGGGCCACACCATGCAGAGCTTCATCCATGGCACCAACGTCTACCCGCAGATCGTCTTCAGGGGCAACGGCGCCACCGGCACCGTCGTGGCGGGTCAGAACTCGCTGATCACCCGCCAGACGAACGGTCAGGAAGGTTCGCAGATCGCCGAGCGATCGCTGGACCAGGCGGTGTGGTTCAACACGCCCATCGACCCGGAAAGCGGCGAGATGAAGATGTTCCTGTACACCGAGAAGGACGGCGTCAAACAGCACTATGTGCTGAAGGACGTCAGCGATGGCGAGACGGCCAACCGGGACGCCGGCAACGCCATCAGCCAACGGCAAGGCGCCGTCGGTGGCTTCGTTGCCGCGCAGGCGCAAAGCGCCAAGGAGGGGACCAGCGTCAAGCTGTACGCCTACGACATCGAAGCCTATGCCGTGGCGGATGAACCGACGACCCCGACGACGCCCGGGACGACGGACCCCAACACGCCGGTTATGCCCATCGCGACCCCGTTCACCCGCAAGGGCGGTTCAATGGGCGCGGGTGACCTCGTGCTCGCGCTCGCTGGCCTCATCGGGCTGGCCGTGGTCCGCCGCCGCCGCGGCAGCTGAAGCCGTCGAGTCAGGCATCTCGCAGGCGGTGCAATGCCGCCTGCCCGAGGCACAGCGCCAGGGCGCAGAGCGCGCCGTACAGATGTGCCTCGACCATCACCTCGCCGCCGATCAACGCACGCTGCGCATCGGACGGCGGCTGCACCATCTGCCAGCCGATGCGGGCGACGACCGCAGCCAGGGCAATCCAGGCCCAGCGCTCGCCCCGCCAGGCCCGCGGTGCCAGCACCCAGATGAACAGGCCATAGAGCACGCCTGACAGGCCCGCATAGTTGGCCGCACTGGGCGTCGCGGCCATCAGCAGGAGCCCGACGCCGGCGGCCAGCGCCACCAACGCGGTCGACCAGGCGCGCGCGCTGCGCTCACCCCCCGCCAGCGCGGCGCACAGCGCCAGGCCGCCCACATTCATCGCGCAGTGCGCCCACCCGAGATGCACCGCATGCGCCGACAAAAGACGCCAGTACTGTCCGTCGAGCACCGCCGCGCGCTCGTAGCGCAAGGCCTCGTAGACCGGTTCACCGCCCGCCTGCAGAGCCAGCACGAGGCCGGCGAGTGCCGCAGGCACGAACCAGTTGGCGAGGGATTGCGTGGGGGGATGTCTCACGTCGTGGGCTTATTCAGGCAAGGGGCTCGATTGTTAGCCGCCTTGGCGCGCGCTTGCAGCCGCATCGACCCGCTGCAGCCAGCGCAGCAAGGCCGCGACGACCGGCGCAGACTGCTCCAGGATCGACATGTGGCCCGACTCGGCCACCGCCACGAGTTCGGCGTCCGGCAGAAGCGCCGCCATCTCCTGGCTCAGGCTGAAGGGAGTGACCTGGTCGTCCCGCCCACACACCACGACGGCGGGGACGTCGATGCGCGGCAGCAGGTCGCGGGTGTCTGCCCGGTCCATGACAGCCCGTTGCTGGCGGACGAACCCCTGGTGACCGACCGTCGCGGCCATGTCGAACAGCAGGCGCAGCAGTTCGCCGTCCTGCAGCCGCGACGCGTGAACGATCCTTGCGGCAAAGCCCTGCGCGACCTGGCCGAAGGTGGCGTTGCGAGCGCCTTCGGCACCGTCCACGGCCTGGATCATCCTGTTGCGCACCTGCTTCGCCTCCTCGGTGTCGGCCCGGGCGCTCGTGTCCAGCAGGCCCAGCCCTGCAATGCGATCGCCCGCCTGGCGGCAGACCTCCTGCGCGACATAGCCACCCAACGAAAAACCTGCGACCGCGAATGCGCCGGCGGGCATGGCAGCGATCGCAGCACGAGCCGACTGGGCGATGCTGTCGTGCAGGTGCGTGGGCGCGATATACACCGTGCGCGCGCCGTCTAGGGCGGTTGTCAGGGGACTCCAGATCCGGGCATCGTTCATCAGCCCGGGAAGCAGAAGAAGGGGCGTCGCATGGTTCATCGCCAGGGTTATAACTATGCAGCTGGATGCATAGTCAAGACGGAGCACACAACGGATGTGGATCGCCGAGTTCGCGCGCCGCGCAGGCGTGAAGCAGACAACCATCAGGCACTACCTGCGCGAAGGCCTGCTGTCGCCGCGCACCGGGCTCGCCGGCGGATCGCGGCCCTACCTGGAGTTCACCGAGTCCGACCTGCGCCTCGTCTCGGCCATCCAGGCGGGCCAGGCGCTGGGCCTCTCGCTTCGGGAGATCAGGCTGCTCATCGGAGAGCGGCGTTCGGGCAGCGGACAGGCCCGGATGCTCAAGGCCCTGACCGCGCAGCGCGACAAGTTGCGCAGCAGGGCCCTGGAGCTGCAGGCGATGCTCTCCTTTCTCGACCGAAAGATTGCCTGGCTCGAAACGGGCGCCAAGGGGCCGCCGCCATCGCATGCAGATACCTCGACCGCAAAGAGATGAGGTGACCGCTCACGGCCCCAGACGCGTCGCCACGGCCCGCTCGATGCCAGACCCCTGAGAGAACCGTTCCCCTGCAATCCCCGAGCCCAATCCACCCATACCCCTCCCGCTCGCAAGACCAGGGAGATGCCGCGGCGCGATGCCCGAGGGCCACGCCGATGGACCACGCGTTGGCCGCACGCCGCCGGAAACGGCCGAAGGGCAGGTTCTGGATGGGGAACGGGGCCTCGGGTTCATTGGCGTGCGTGTCCGTGATCAGGACCGCGCCGGAATCAGCGGTAGCATCAGGTGCGAGTCGTAGCGCCCACCGGTGAGCAGCGTGTTCTCGCCGCGGAAGGTCGCGGCCGGCCGGTCGGTCCGGTCCGTGTGCAGGAACGGGCCCGATCCCTTGCGCGGGCCGGTCGCGCCTTCGCGCTCGAAGTCCTGCGCATCCACACGCACGGCCAGCCGGTAGCCGGCCGGCAGCACGATGGAGGTGGGCCAGATTTCCACCTCCACGCGGTAGTCGGCGCCGGGCACCATCGGTTCGGCCTCGGTGTGGGTGTGAAAGGGCCGACCCGGCCGTGACCGGTCAGGGTCTGTGCGGCGGTGGGACACCCGCAGCCAGCCCTGCGCCACGGGCACCTGCGGATCGGTCGCACCGCGGAACAGCACCTCCTGCCCGTCCGGCGCATAGGCGCGCAGGGTCACGAACAGGTCCATGTCGGTGCAGCTGGCACGCACCCACAGCACCAGGGACACCGGCCCGGTGAACTCGCTGGCCACGGCCATCGGCGCGCTGATGAACTCCACGCCGCGGCCCGGTGCAGGGTAGCTCGCCTGCGCCGCCGAAGGCAGGGGTTCCGGCGAGAGCGTCAAGGTCGACGCGTCCAGGTACTGCGGCGTCCACCGGGTGCGGGCCAGGGGCCATTCGTGTTCCTCCCTCGGCTCGAAGCGGTCGGGATGCCGCACCTCCAGCAGCAGAGGCGGCTGCGCGTCCCAGCCGTTGGCCTCGCCCTTGAGAAAGTGGTCGAAGAAGCGCTTCTGCATCTGCACGTAGTGCGGCAGGTAGAAGGACTCCCAATGCGTGCCGCCATGCATCTGCAACCACTTCTGCCGCGAGCCGGCGCCGAGAAAGCCCTCGACATTGCCACGAAGGTGCAGGCCCATTCCGCCCCAGTTGCCGGCGGAAAGCAGGGGCACCCCGATGTCGGTCAGCCGCGAAGAGCGGGCACGGTACCAGTCGTCCTCAAAGGGATGCGAGCGGAACTCCTCGATGATGTCGACACGATTGGCTTCGACCTGCTCGCGGCTGAGCGGCTCGCCCGTCATCTGCATCTCGGTCTCGCGGTCCACGAAAGGACTGGCCGCATGGCCGTTCTGCACCGACAGGATCTGCTTGGGGAACCAGAACTCGAAGAAGAAGTTGCCGAAGATGCCGCCATGGTGGCTCGCATCCCGGTAAAGGTCGCTGGCGCCTTCCCACGGGCAGATGGCTGCGAGATGCGGCGGTCGCAGTGCCGCTACCTGCCACTGGTTCATCGCGTAGTAGGAAATGCCGAGCAGTCCCACCTTGCCGCTGCACCAGGGCTGCGTGCCGGCCCATTCGATGCACTCCGCATAGTCGCGCGTCTCCTGCGGCGACCAGACCCAGAGCTTGCCCGGCGACTCGCCGGCCCCGCGGCTGTCCACCACGACGAGCGCGTAGCCCCACGGAATCCAGCGCTCCGGGTCGGCCACCTCCCAGCGCAGGTAGCGGCCGGAGCTGCCCTCGGTATCCAGCCCCGGATAGAGGCGCTTGAGCTCATCCCACTGCGGCTTGAAACCGTCCTCGAAATGCAGGTCCTTGGCGTAGGGTCCATGCGTCATGAGCACGGGGGCCGGCGCCCCGCCGTCGGGGCGGAACACATTGGCCCGGAGTTCGGTGCCGTCCTGCAGACGGATGACGACGTTCTTCTCGACGATCATCGGTGCAGTCTCCTTACTGAAAAAGCGCCACGGCGCGGGTCCAACCCGCCGAGCCGCCGCGTACCTTGGCCGGAAAGCACGACACGAAGAAGCCGTCGGGCGGCAAGGCCTCCAGGTTGTGCAGCTTCTCGAGGTGGCAATAGCCGACGTCGCGGCCGGCCTTGTGGCCTTCCCAGATGATGGCCGGGTCATGGTCACGACCGTAGCGTTCGGCGGTGTACTGGAAGGGTGCGTCCCAGCTCCAGGCGTCCGTGCCCGTCACGCGGATGCCACGCTCCAGCAGGTACATGGTGGCGGCATAGCCCATGCCGCAGCCGGCCTGCACGAAGTCGGGCTGACCATAGCGGCTGCCGGCCCGGGTGTTGATCACCACGATCTCCAGCGGTCGAAGGGTGTGGCCGATGCGCTCGAGCTCGGCCTCGACGTCCTCGGGCCGGACGATGTAGCCGTCCTCGAAGTGCCGGAAGTCCAGCTTCACGCCGGGCTGCAGGCACCATTCGAGCGGCACCTGGTCGATGGTGATCGCCGGCTCGCCCCGGTTCATGGTCGACGCGAAATGCCAGGGCGCGTCGAGGTGCGTGCCGTTGTGCGTGCTCAGCTCGACCTTTTCCACGGCCCAGGCTTCGCCGTCCGGCAGGTCCCCCGGCTTCAGGCCGGGAAAGAACTGCGACAGCCGGCTGAAGCTCTGCTGGTGGTCCATGTAGTGGATCCGCGGGGCGAAGGCCGGCGGATCGGAGATCACGTCGTTCTCCAGGTAGATGGAGAGATCCACGATGCGCTTGAACATCACGCGTCCATTTCGATGCCGAGTGGGGGAAGGATGCGCTGGTAGCGCGCGTATTCCTGCTGCAGATAGGTCTTGAAACGCTCCGGCGGCATGCCCGAGACCTGGTTGCCGAAGGCCACCATCCTGGACTTGAAGTCCGCATCGGCCAGGGTCCTGGCCACGCCGTCGTACAGCGCGGCGAGCGTGTCGGCCGGCATCCGGGGCGGTGCCAGCATGCCGATCCAGGCGGGGACGTCGATCTCGGGCATGCCCAATTCCGCGAAGGTCGGCACCGTGGGCAGCGTGTCGGCACGCTGAGATCCGGTGATGGCCAGTGCCTTGATCTTGCGCGCCTCGATGTACTGCATCACCGACGAGGGCGCGATGAAGGACACGTCGACCACGCCACTGATCAGGTCCGTCAGCGGCGTGCCCTTGTAGGGCACATGGATCAGCTCGATGCCCGCCTGCCTGGCGAAGAGCGCCCCCACCACATGGGTGGTGTTGCCGTTGCCCGCCGACGCGTAGCTGAACTTGCCGGGCTGCTTCTTTGCGGCCGCGATGAACTCGGCCACGCTGTTGAAGGGACCATCCGCACGGTGCAGCAGTGCGAAGCCATAGGTGGAATAGACCATCGTCAGCGGCGTGAAGCCGTCGATCGGGTGATAGGGCAGCTTCTTCATCAGCACGCCATTGGTCAGGTGCCCGCCGGTGGTCCACAGCACCACCGAGCCGTCGGGCCGCCCGCGCGACACCTCGGACGCGCCGATGGTGGTGGCCGCCCCGGGCTTGTTGTCGACGATGCAGGTCCGGCCCGTGACCTTCTGGTAGCTGTCCGCAAAGATGCGGGTCATGCCGTCGAGGGCGCCGCCCGCCGGGAAGGGCATGACGATCCGCAGGATGTCCGGCAGGTTGGACGCAGCCGTGACCACCGGCGTGGCGAGGCTGGCGGCGACCCCCGCCAGGGCTTCTCTTCGATTCAACATGGCTTGTCTCCTTGATCTCGTCCGTGACGCGTGCGACCAACCTCCGTGGAAGCAGCTGGCCGACAAAGTCTAGCCCAATTCAAACATCCGTTTCAATCGTTCGTTTTTCACGGGATCGGGCCGGCACGCCGACGCGCTCTCGCTGTGATGACATGCATGCTCAGGCAGAATCGCGCCCCACCTGCATGCCCTGTCCCGCGCTCGCCGGGGGCACTCACGATCACACCGCACACGCCCATGGCACCACCCCGGAGCCTTCCGCCCGACCGGATCACGCGGCAGAAGATCATCGACTCGGCGCTCAAGCTGTACGCGCAGAACGGCATCGATGGCGTGCCGGTGCGCGCCTTGACCAGCGACGCCGGGGTGAATATCGCGGCGGTGCACTACCACTTCGGCGGCACCGAGGCGCTGGCCGAAGCGGTGTTCGGCGAGCTTTCCGAGCGCATCAACGCGCAGCGCGTCGAGGCCCTGGAAGCCATCACAGCCGACGCAGCGCAGGCCGGGCGCCGGCCGACGGTGAGCGCCATCGTCCAGGTGTTCGTGGCGCCCTATGTGGGGCCCGACGCATCGACCGAG
>NZ_CAJYES010000234.1 GCF_913773995.1 uncultured Pseudacidovorax sp. | reverse complement strand
ACGCTGCCCAACATCATGAAGGCCAAGAAGAAGCCGCTGGACACCGTCAAGCCCGAGGACCTGGGCGTGGATGCCAAGCCGCGCCTGAAGACCCTCAAGGTCAGCGAGCCGCCCAAGCGCGGCGCCGGCGTGAAGGTGCCCGACGTCGCCGCACTGGTCGACAAGCTCAAGAACGAAGCCAAGGTGATCTGAAACCATGTCCGCACTCGTCATTGCAGAACACGACAACCAGTCGATCAAGCCCGCCACGCTGAACACCGTCACGGCCGCCGCTGCCTGCGGCGGTGACGTGCACGTGCTGGTGGCCGGCCAGAACGCCGGCGCCGCCGCCCAGGCCGCCGCGCAGATCGCTGGCGTGACCAAGGTCATCCATGCCGACGGCGCGAGCCTGGCCGACGGCTTGGCCGAGAACGTCGCGGCCCAGGTACTGGCCCTGGCCGGCGACTACACCCACATCCTGTTCCCGGCCACGGCCGCCGGCAAGAACGTGGCCCCGCGCGTGGCCGCCAAGCTGGACGTCGCGCAGATCAGCGACATCACCAAGGTGGACAGCCCCGACACCTTCGAGCGTCCGATCTACGCCGGCAACGCCATCGCCACCGTGCAGAGCACCGATGCCAAGAAGGTGATCACCGTGCGCACGACCGGCTTCGACGCTGCGGCCGCCACCGGTGGCAGCGCGCAGGTCGAGACCAAGGATGCCGCCGCCGACAGCGGCAAGAGCGCCTTCGTGGGCCGCGAGGTGAGCAAGAGCGACCGTCCCGAACTGACGGCCGCCAAGATCATCGTCTCGGGTGGCCGCGCACTGGGCAGCAGCGAGAAGTTCCAGGAAGTGATGACGCCGCTGGCCGACAAGCTGGGCGCCGCCATCGGTGCCAGCCGCGCCGCGGTGGATGCGGGCTACGCGCCCAACGACCTGCAGGTGGGCCAGACGGGCAAGATCGTGGCGCCGCAACTGTACGTGGCCGCCGGCATCTCCGGTGCCATCCAGCATCTGGCCGGCATGAAGGATTCCAAGGTGATCGTGGCGATCAACAAGGACCCGGAAGCGCCGATCTTCAGCGTGGCCGACTACGGCCTCGAAGCCGACCTGTTCACGGCCGTGCCGGAGCTGGTGAAGGCGCTGTGACGAGGAACGGGGCGCCCGGACGCGCCTCGTTCGCGTGGGGCCTCAATCCAGCTTGATGTTCATCGGCTTGATGATGCGGCCCCAATGCTCGAACTCTTCGTTCAGAAAGCTCGCGAACTGGCGCGGGCTGGGCGAGGAGACAGCGGCTTCGCCAGAGGCTGTGAGGCTGTCGATGAACTCCGGCGCCGCGACCGTGGCGACCGTTGCGGCATAGAGCTTGTCAATGACCGCACTCGGCGTGCCCTTGGGCGCAAGCAAGCCGAAGTTGGTAAACGCCACCAGATCCGGATAGCCCTCATCCCGGAAGGTCGGTACGCCCGGAAGCATGGGCGAGGGCTTGTCCGCCATGATGACCAGTGGGCGCATCTTGCCGGAGCCAGACATTGAGACGGTGGATGTAATGCCCTCGAACTGCATGTCGACTCGACCACTTATCACGTCGACCGTAGCAGGCGAGGTGCCCTTGTAGGGCACCTCAACGAGCTTCAAGCCTGTAGTTTTTCCGACCCACTCGCCGATGATGTTGGTCATGCTTCCCGTGCCGGTCGTCCCGTAAGTCAGTCCGTCGGGCTTGCCCTTGCCGTAGGCCATCAACTCGCGGAACGTCTTGGCAGGATGGCCGGCGCCGACCGACAGCACGAAGGTCTGGCGCGAGACCATGGAGATGGGCGTGAAGTCCGAGAGCTGGTAGGTCAGCTTGCCGTACAGATGCGGGTTCACAGAGGTCGTGGTCCCCGGCGCGAACAGCAGCGTGTAGCCGTCCTTTGCCGCCCGCGCGACAAAAGCGGCACCGATGGCCGTCGCGGCGCCGGGCTTGTTGTCGACGACCACTGTCGTCGACAGCCGGCGTCCCAGTCCTTCGGCAAAGCGTCGTGCGGTGATGTCCGTGGCACCACCAGCGGCATAGGGTACGACGATGGTGATCGGTCGCGTCGGAAAATCCTGCGCCGGGGCCACGTCGGCAAAACCCAGGGTGCAGCACAGCGCGGTTGTCAAGCTGAGGCACAGTCGTCTGCTGGTCGGCTTCATGTGTCGTCTCCGTATACGCTCTTCGATACGCATCGAGTCCGTCGATGCACGGTTGGAAGGAAGGTGCGCTGGGTCGGGCGGCGCGTCGGATGCACGACAGGCATTGGGGCATGCGAGCGTGGGTGCATACAGGGCGTCAGACGCGCGGAGCGGGTGTTCCGACCAGCAATCTGGCCAGGATGTCCCGCTGGACTTCGCTGGTGCCGCCGTAGATGGTTCCAGGCCGGGCGATCATGGAAAGCCGGTGCAGGTCGAAGGCCAGCATGCCCGCCTCACCACCGCCGCGAAGCGCGCCCCGTTCGTTCGCCAAGTCCGTCGCAAGGTCTGCCACGCGCTGGAACAACTCGGTCGACAGGATCTTGATGACCGAATATTCGGCGTCCAGAGCCCGGCCCTCGACGGCGGCGGCGCAGACCTCGTCGTAAAGCTGCCCGGTGTCGTGGAGGTCGCATAGCGCTCGGGCAAGGCGGTCGTCCTGCAGGGCGGCCTGCCGCACATCCGGCGCATCCAAGAGTCCGCGCAAGTAGTCGAAGGCCTGCAATGCGAGAGTGGGGCTGCCGGTGACAAGACGCTCCACGCCCAGGAGGCTCTTGGCCACCGTCCAGCCCGCGTCCAGGCCCCCGACGAGCTGGTCGACCGGGACCTCGACGTTGTCGAAGAACACCTCGCAGAACTCGTCGTCACCGGCCAGGTTCACGATGGGTCGCACCGTGATGCCGGGGCTGGCGAGATCGATCAGCAGGAAGCTGATGCCGGCCTGCTTGCGCCCTTCCTTGCGGGTGCGGACCAGCGCGAAGATGTGGCTGGCCGTCGCTGCATGGCTGGTCCAGATCTTCTGGCCATTGACGACGAAGACATCGCCGCGGCGCTGCGCGCTGGTGCGCAGGCTGGCCAGGTCGGAGCCGGCGCCTGGCTCGGAGTAGCCCTGGCACCACATGTCGTCGCAACGCAGGATGCGTGGCAGCCACAGGGCCTTCTGCTGCGGCGTGCCGTAACGGATCAGCACGGGCGCCAGCAGAGTGGCGCCGATGTCCAGCACCCGGGCCACCCCATTGCCGTCGAACACCTTCTTGTACAGGAGCTGTTTGCGTAGCGACAGCCCCATGCCGCCGTGCTCGCGCGCGATGCCGGGCCCGCGCAAACCGTGGGCATGCAGCAGGCGAAGCCAACGGCGTTCTTCGCTTCCGCGCAGGCGCAGCAGTACCGGCACGCGCATGGCGGGCGGGCAATGGACTTGCAGCCAGCGGTGCAGCCGTTCGGCGAACTCTTCGTCCGGCAGTTGGTCGAGTCGTTCCGGATCTCCCAGGATGGCGCTGGAAGACGGCGCTTGCGACGAGGCCGAGAAACCCTCGTACGGTGCCGACGTACCTGTACGTGCGCCGCGTGATAGCCAGTCGGACAGCACAGTGCGCCGGTGCGCCGCGGCATTGCCCAGGAGGCACGCATGGCGCATAGCCGCATTCAGGTACAGGCCCACGTCCGCTTCCTGCGTGTAGCCGAAGGCGCCATGAAGTTGGACGGCCGAGCGGGCAATGACCAGGGCGGCATCCGAGCAGCGCGCCTTGGCGGCCGAGACGGCGGCCTGGAGCGTCTGGCATGACGCATCTGTGGCTGCCAGCTGCGCAGCGTGGCGCCATGCGGAAAAAGCCAGGCGCCTCGACAGGTCGAGATCTACCAGTCGGTGTCGTACCGCCTGGAAGTCGGCGATGGGCTGGTCGAACTGCACGCGCTGCTTCACGTAAGCGACCGTCCTGTCGAGCGCGCCAGTTCCGATGCCCGCGAGCTGGGCTGCAGACACCACGCGCCAGTCGGCAAGTGCGCGGCTCAGGGCGGTCTCGGCCTTGGCTCCGCGCAGCAGCATGGCGTCGCGATCGACGACGACGCCATCCAGGCGCACGGTCGAGGTGGCGCTGCCGTCGGCCAGCCGATGCAGATGGCGGCTGGCGCTCGGCGCCGACGCCGGCACAGCCAGCAAGGCTGGCTCACCATCGAGCGAGGCCGCCACTAGCCACGCGGTCGCTGCGGCTTCGACAAAGATGGCTTCGCCGGCAAGCATCCAATCGTCGCCGTGTGCACGGCATTGCATATTCGACCACGAGGCGTCAATTTGCCCGGGTGTGGCCTGCCAGGCCACGGCCACGATCTCCTCGCCTTTAACGAGCGCCGCAGCCAGCCTTTGCACGGCGGCAGTGACGGGCGCATGCCGAAGGAGAGCGGCGGGTGCAACAGCACAGGCGGCGAAGGGTTCGGGCAACAACGCCGCCCCCAGCCGCGCAGCCAGTTCTGCGGCATGGCGCACGTCCAGCTGAGAGCCGCCCAGGGCCTCGGGCAGGCTCAGGCCGAGCCAGCCCATGCCCGCCATCTGCGTCCACACCTCCGGCTCCAATCGGCCGTCCGAGTCGCGCAGCGCATGGACCCTGCGCGTCGAATGAGCCCTGGCGAGAAAGTCGTCGGCGCTATCCAGCAGCATGGAAAGCGCGTCGTCCGATTGCGGCAGGTCCGCGGAATTCATGGTCGATACCCTGTGCGGCTTGGTAGCCGGGCTGGTTGGGTGGCGGCGCGCTTCGTCAAAGCGTCTCCTCTCGCCCGAGGATCACCGTGGCTTGGCTCGAAAGAGTGCCGCCATTGCCGTGGGCCAGCGCCAGCCGGGCATCGCGCACCTGCCGGTCGCCCGCCGTGCCCATGAGCTGCTCCACGGCCTCGACCACCGTGAACAGCCCGTACATGCCGGGATGCACGCAGGAGAGGCCACCGCCATTGGTGTTCACGGGGAGCGTGCCGCCGGGCGCGATGCGCCCGTCTTCGACAAAGCGGCCCCCTTCGCCCTTGGGGCAGAAGCCCAGGTCCTCAAGGAACAGCAGCGTATTGATGGTGAAGGCGTCGTAGAGCTCGACCACGTCCATGTCGCGGGGCGTGTAGCCCGATTGGGCGAATGCCCGCGCACCCGACTGGGCAGCGGCCGTCACCGTCAGATCGGGCATGGCGGAGATGGCGCAGTGCGTGGTGGCCGCGGCTGCGCCCAGCAGGTACACGGGCGCCGCTGCATGGTCGCGGGCCCGGTCGGCCCGCGTCATGACGATGGCCGCGGCGCCGTCGGTGACCAGGCAGCAGTCGCGCACGCCCAGCGGATCGGCGACGCGCCGTGCGGACAGCACATCGTGCACGCTCAAAGGCTCGCGCATGAAGGCTTCCGGGTTCTTCGCCGCCCAGGCGCGGGCGCTCACGGCCACCTGCGCAAGCTGCTCCGGCGTGGTGCCGAATTCGTGCATGTGGCGCGAGGCGGCCAGCGCATAGGCCGACACGGGCATCTGCGGCCTGTACATGGCCTCGAAGTACGGCTGCTTCTGGGCGCTCACGAGCCTGCCGGCACCCGTGCGCTGGTTGCTGCCATACGCGATGAGGGCGACGTCACACTGGCCGGCCTCCAGTGCCAGCGCGGCCCAGAGCATGTGCGTGAGGAACGCCGACCCGCCCGTACGGTTGTTGTCGGTCACCCGGGGCTGAATTCCGAAGTACTCGGACATCGACAGCCCGGACAGGAAGTCCTGCGGCAGGCAGACGAACAGGCCGTCGACGTCCTGCGGCGTCAGATGGGCGGCGCGTAGCGCCTTCAGGCTCGCATGCACGGCCAGGTCCATGGAGTCGAAGCCAGGGGCCTCGCCCATGCCAAAGGTGGCGGCGCCCACGACGGCCGTGCGCCCTCGGGGAAATCGGTCGTTCATGTCGGTGTCTCCTTGTGCAGGTGGCGGGATGGAGCGCTCAGGTTGCCGCCACGGCATCGAACACCACGATGTATGAATCGCCCTCAGCCGTGATGCGTGCCTTCACGCGCATGCCGATGGACACCGACGCCGGGGCCACTCCGTCGACGCGCGCCATCATCCGCACGCCCTCGTCCAGGTCGACCAAGGCGACGTTGTAGTCGGCGACCGGCGGCCGCTGGCGTACGACGGTCGTGGCATACACCGTGCCGTTGCCGCTGGCAGGTACCCACTCCAGGTCGGTGTCGCCGGTGCGCGGCTGGGCGACCCGGGGATAGAAGACATGCTGGCCGCTCGCGCGGCTGCGCAACAGCATGAGGCGGCCCTGGGCCAGGAAGCGCAGGTAGTCCTGCTCAGGGTGGATGGGGGCGGTGCGCGAAGCGGGCGATGCGGCCTGGGTCATGGGCGGCTCCTGCGGGGCGGTGGAAGAGAGGCTCATCGGCCCTGCCACACGGGCGGGCGTTTCTGCGTGAAGGCGGCTGCGCCCTCGCGGGCGTCAGCGGAGTTCATGAGAGCCAGAGCAATAGGCCGCTGTAGGTCAAACATCCAGGGGGTCGGCCAGTCGGGCGACTCGTTGACGATGCGCTTGCTGGCCGCGATGGCGAGCGGCGCATTGCGCGCCACGACCGTGGCCAGTTCAAGGGCGACGGCCAGGGCCTGCCCCTTGGCCACTACGCGGTTGGCGAACCCCATGCGATGCGCGTCGGCGGCCGTCACGGCGTCGCCAGTCAGAGCCATCTCCATGGCCAGATGGTGGGGAATCCGCCGTGCCAGCCGCATCAATCCACCCCCCGCGGCCGCCAGGCCTCGGCGTACTTCCGACAGGCCGAAGCGCGCGCTCTCCGAAGCGACGACGAGGTCTGCGGCCAGGACGATCTCGAAGCCGCCGGCCAGCGCGTGCCCTTCGACGGCCGCGATCAGCGGCTTGCGAGGCGGCCGCTCGGTGATGCCGGCGAAGCCCCGTCCCTCGATGCGGGGCACTTGGCCTTCGGCGAAGGCCTTGAGGTCCATGCCGGCGCAGAAGCTGGGCCCGGCGCCCGTGATGACGGCCACGCGGGCATCTTCGCGCTGCTCGAAGCGGTCCAGCGCGTCCGCCAAGCCTTGCGCCATCGCGGCATTGACGGCGTTGTGCACGGTGGGTCGGTTGAGGGTGATCACCATCAATTCGCCTTCGTGGCGCACTAGGACTTCTTCAACCATGGCGACGGTCCTGAGAACGGGAAAGGGGGATGGCGGCGGGGGCGGCACCTGCCGGCGAGGGCCGGGCGTGCAGCCGTGTGGCAGAAGAAGGCAGAAGCGCTGGCATCGACAAGGGATCTCCGGCTTGGCCGGTGGCCGACCGAAATGCGCCACCGGGATGTCGGAGCGCGAATCTAGGCCCTTGCCTTCACCGGGTAGCCCCCCGTTTCGGGGGGGGGAGGCGCAGCGTCGCTCGCCGAACAATGCGATCGCCGCTCAAACGGAGACCTCGGTGCAACCCAGCAATCCCATGGCCCTGGATGGCCGCAACATCGTCGTGACGGGCGCGGGCCAGGGTATCGGCCGCGCCGTCGCGCAGCAGATCGTCGCCCTGGGCGGCCGCGTGGCCGCCGTGGACATGAACGAAGCGGCGCTGGCCGACCTTCGGCAAGCGCTCGGTGAGGAGCGGGTGCTGTCGCTGGCGGGCGACGTCTCTCGGCCGGACTTCGCCACCACCGTGGTGGAAGGCTGCGTCGAGCGCTTCGGTGCCGTGCATGGACTCGTCAACAACGCCGGGATCGTGCGCGCCGCCATGATCCGCAAGATGTCGCTGGCCGCCTGGCAGCAGGTCATCGACGTCAACCTCACCGGCGCCTTCCTCTTTCTGCAGGCGGTGGGCCGGCACATGGTCGAGCGAGCGGAGGCGGGCGAAGCGGCGCCTGGCGCCATCGTCAACGTGTCGTCGGACGCCGGCCGGCGGGGCACCGTGGGCCAGATCAACTACGGCGCGGCCAAGTCGGGCGTGCTGGGCCTGACCATGAGCGCGGCGCGCGAGTGGGCGCGCTACGGGGTGCGGGTCAACAGTGTCTGCTTCGGCATGGTGGAGACGCCCATGACCGAAGTCGCACGTAGCGAGAAATTCCGTGAGCAGTACTTGGCGCAGATTCCCATGGGCCGCTGGTCTTCGCCCAAGGAGGTGGCGCCGGCCCTGTGCTTCCTCCTCTCCGGCGCGGCCTCGTACATCACGGGGCAGCACCTCTCGATCGACGGTGGCTTCCACATCGGCTTCTGAGTACCGCCATGCAGCATCCAGGCCTGTCTGTCCCTCATAAGGAGCTCGACGCATGACGCGCGCCCTCTACCGGCACAAGGATCTGCGCCGCCTGCTGGCGCCACGCAGCATCGCCATCGTGGGCGCCTCTGCCCGTGAAACAGCCTTCGGCCAGCGGGTGCTGGCGAACCTGCAGGACTTCGGCGGTGCTGTCTATCCGATCAACGGCCGCCACCAGGTGCTCGGCGGCCGGCCCTGCTATCCCACGCTGGCGGCACTGCCCGAGGTGCCCGATTGCGTGATCCTGGCCACCCCGCGCCATGAGGTCGAAGCGCTGGTGCGCGAATGCGCGCGCCTGGGCGTGGGTGGCGTGGTGGTGTTCGCTTCGGGTTTCGCGGAGATGGGAACGGACGCCCGCATCCGTGAGCAGGCAGCGCTCGTGGCACTGGCACAGGGCGCCGGCGTGCGCCTGGTGGGGCCGAACTGCATCGGACTGGTCAATTGGCGCCTCGGGGTTCTCGGCACCTTCATCCGACCCTTGCGCGGACAGGTGGCCGCAGCGCCGGGCGTGGGACTGGTGAGCCAGTCGGGCGCACTGGGCTTCGCGCTGGCGCAGGCCAGCGAGCATGGGCTCAACCTCAGCCACGTGCTGACCTGCGGCAACTCAGCCGATGTCGACGTGGCCGACTACGTGGCCTACCTGGCCGAGGACGAGGATTGCGCTGCCATTGCCTGCGTCTTCGAGGGCATGGCCGAGCCCATGCGTCTGATCGAGGCCGCTGGCGTGGCGCGGCGAGCTGGCAAGGCCCTGGTGGTCTACAAGATCGCGACCGGCGAGCAGGGCGCCGCGGCGGCCATGTCGCACACCGGCTCGCTCGCGGGCGCCAACGATGCCTACCTCGCGGCCTTCGCGCGTGCCGGCATCGTGGTGGTCCACGAGTTCGAGCGACTGCTGGAAGCCGCCGCGTTCTTCGCCAAGGCCGGGCGCTGCCGCGCATCCGGCGTGGCCGTGGCGTCGTCTTCGGGCGGCGCGGCCATCATGGCGGCCGACAAGGCTGAACAGCACGGGGTGCCCTTGCCGCAGCCCGATGCCGCGACCACGGCGGTCCTGACGGCTGCGATTCCCGAGTTCGGCGCCGCACGCAACCCTTGCGACATCACGGCACAGATCGTGAGCGATCCCGAGTCCTTCCACACGTGCGCCGAGGCTTTCCTGAAGTCCCCGGACTACGGCGCGCTGGTCGTGCCCTTCGTGTTCGCCTACGAGCCGCTGCTGCCGCGCATCGAACAGCTCGACGCGCTGGCCCGCGCCCACGGCAAGCCCGTGTGCATCGTCTGGCTGCCCCAGTGGCTGGAGGGACCAGGGGCCCGTGAAGTGGCGCTCGCCGGCAAGGTGGCGATGTTTCGGTCCATGGACAGCTGCCTCGCCGCCATCGCGCACTGGCAGCGCTGGAGCCAGCCGACCGGCATGGATGCCGAGGCGCCGGCCGAGAGGCAGGCGGATGACGGGCTGCGCGAGGCTACCGCAGCCGTGCTGCGCGCCCACGACGGCGCGGTAATCGGCGAGCGCATCGCCAAGGACCTCCTGGCCCGCTATGGTGTGCCCATGGTGCAGGACGCGCTCTCGACCAGCGTGCAGGACTCTGCCGATGCTGCGGCGCGTGTGGGCTACCCCGTGGTCCTCAAGGTGGAGTCGGCGCGGATCCCGCACAAGACCGAGGCAGGAGTCGTGCGGCTGGGCCTGAGCAGCGAGACTGAACTGCGCGAAGCCTATGCGCAGGTCATGCACAACGCGTTGCGTGTAGCGGCGCCCGAAGACATTCGCGGCGTCATCGTCCAGCCCATGATCGGAGAGGGAGTCGAGGTCATCGTTGGTGCCCGCATCGATCGGCAGTTTGGCCCGATGGTGGTGGTGGGCCTGGGAGGCATCCTGGTCGATTTGCTGCGCGACAGCGTGGTCGAGCTCGCCCCCGTTAGTCCTGCCGAGGCCGCGCAGATGCTGCGCCGGCTCAAGGGCTTCCGGCTCCTGCAAGGCTTTCGCGGGAGTGCTCCGGTGGATATCGAGGCGCTGGCGCGTGCCGTGGCGGCCATCAGCCGCTTTGCCAGCGACCATGCCACGCAGCTCGTCGAACTCGACGTCAACCCGCTCATCTGCACCGCCGACCGGATCGTGGGCGTGGACGCCCTGATCGTGCGTCGTTGAGAAAGATAGGACCACCCATGGCTATCGACAAGGAAAAACTCTTGGCGCTGCAGATCCCCACCTGCACGCAGAGCTACTGTTGGCGCGACACGGTGCTCTATGCGCTGGGCGCTGGCTACGCCATCGACCCCATGGACGAGCGTCAGCTGCGCTTCGTGGACGAGAGTCGCCTGTGCGCGGTGCCCACTATGGCGAACGTGCTCGCGCATCCGGGCTTCTGGATGCGAGACCTGGGCACGGGCATCGACTGGGTGTGGGTGGTGCATGGCGAGCAGCAGATGCGAATCCACCATCCTTTGCCCGTGGAAGGCGAAGTCATCGGCCATACCCGGGTGGTGGATGTGGTGGACAAGGGCGCCGCGAAGGGCGCACTGGTGGTGTCGGAGCGCCGCATCGTGGACGCCCGCGACGGGCGCCTCTACGCCACACTCAGGCAGACGACCATGTGCCGCGGGGACGGGGGCTTTTCGGGTGCGTCCATCCAGGTGCCACTGGCGGTGCCCGTGCCGGCTCCCCAGGCCCTCCCGGAGCGCGAGCCCGACATCGGCATGATCCTGCCGACACAGCCCAACCAAGCGCTGATCTATCGGCTGTCGGGCGACCTCAACCCCTTACATGCGAACCCGGATGTGGCGCGCCGGGCCGGCTTCGATCGGCCCATCTTCCACGGTCTCGGCACATTCGGCGTCGTTGGCCATGCGCTGATGGCCGGACTTTGCGACTATCGGCCGGAACGTGTGCGTGAGATGGAGGCACGCTTTTCCGCGCCGGTGTTCCCCGGCGACCGGGTGCGTGTCGACATCTGGCATGCCACGCGGCCCGGCGAGGCGCTGTTCCGTGCCCGTGTGGAAGCCCGCAACAGCGTCGTTTTGAGCAACGGCGTCTTCGGCTACGAGCCGTAGCGCGGCGCAGGCACGTCGTCCTGCTGGAGCAGGCCGAGTTGCCGCGCCTTGGCCACGGCATCATCGCGGCCGTACACCCCCAGCTTGCCGTAGATGTTCTTCAGGTGCCACTTGACCGTCTCCGGTGTGATGCCCTGCGCCTGGGCGACGCGCTTGTTGGACATGGTCAGCGCCAGCGAGCGAAGAATGTCGAGTTCGCGCGGGCTCAGGGCCTCCTGCAAGTCCGTTGCCGGAGGCGTCTGCACTGCGGCAGGCCGGCCGGTCTGCTCGTGCTGCAGCCGAAGGTAGTCGAGGTAGAAGTTCGCGCTGGCGCTGAGGCGATCGGCACGTCGGGCGGCTTCCAGTATGTCCAGCATCGCGTAGCCGGCGTCCAGCACCGAGCGCACCAGCCCGGCCTTGCGCGCCCTCAGCAACAACCCTTCGGCGCGCGCATGGGCCTCGTCCGGCCGTCCAAGGCTGTTCAACAGGAGCACGGCGTAGGCCTCCAGCTGAACCTGCTTGCGCTCCTGGAACGCGTAGTCGTTGCCCGCCATGAGCGCTTCGATCATTGGCAGCGCGCGCTCGGGCTCGCCCGTGTGTGCCAGCCATTGCGCACGTGCCGCCACCGCCACCGCCCGCACCTCGCGGTCGGCGGCCGTACGTTGCCGTGCACTCTGCCCGGCGAGACGCTCCAGGCGCTTCACCGCTTCGCCCGCCTCTGCGACTCGTTCCGCGCGCAGCAGCAGCTTCACGCGCTCGGACAGGGCCAGCCCCTGCGCGCGCAGCAGCCTGCGCCTGCCGACCTGCTCGTCGAGGAGGTCCAGGTCGGACAGCGCCTCCTGCACGCTGCTCTCCAGCACGCCGAGACGGATGCGGGACAGCGCGGCGCAGATCAGGGCCTCCGGCAGCGCCACGCGCTCTATGGCGTTGAAGCGCGGCTCCAGCAGCGCCCTCAGGTGTTCGAGCTGGTTGACCTCGTACAGCAGCGCAGCGAGAAAGCTGGCCGCATTGCAGGCCGCCTCGCTGAACAGGCCGAGCGCGCGGTCTGCTTCGGCCAGTGCGTCATGCAGCACGGGCTCAGCCTGGCGCATGTCGCCCTGGCGGAAGTAGGAATAGCCCAGCAGGCAATGGCTCTGCAAGGAGCCGAAGGCCGAGTCCATCAAGGGCATGCCATCGTCCATCAACAGGGCCGGCTTGCTGAGCACAGCGCGGGCGGCCTCGAACTGGCTCAGATGGATGCGCAACCAGCCCAGGATGTTGCGCCGCCCGCCTTCGAGGATCGCATCGTGCGAAGCGGGAAGGTTCTCGAGCGCCGGGATCAGCCGTTCGCCGGCGTCTGTGTCTTCGCACTGGATCGCCAGAGATCCCTCCAGCAACGTGAGTTGGTGGCGTGTCTCCTCGTCCTCGGCCGTCCGGTGGCGCGACAACAGCTCTATGCTCCAGCGGCAGGCATCGAGTTCTCGATAGCACAGCTGCGCCCACGCGACCCATCGCCGGAGGGAAACCCGTGACGCCAGCCGGCTGGGAGGCAACATGGCCACTGCACGCACCAGTGGCCGCATCTCGCCCGCCAGGAACATGCCGCGTGCATGCCGGTCCACCCAGTCGGCCGCTGCGCTGTCTTCGCCTGCCAGGAGGCAGTGGCGCACGGCGTCGACCAGAAACTTGCGCTCGCCCATCCAGCGGCCTAGACACGAGTGGGTCGATTGCTGCACCGACAGGGCAAGGCGCTCGAAGCGCGCACCCATCGCATCGCGGAACATGGGGTGAAAGCGCCACCAGGGCTCGCGTGTGCTGCTTTCGAGCGGCAGCAGGAACAGGTTGTCGCGCCGCAGCCGGGTCATCGTGGCGAGGCCCATGTCCGCGCCGAGCAGATGGATGGCCAGGGCGTCGTTGAAGCGGTGGGCCACCGACAGGCGCGTGATGGCGTCGAGTTCGGCTTCGGGAATCTGCCGCAGCACCTCACGGTTGAAATAGGCCGCGAAGTCGCCCGCATTCTGCAGCGGCAGACGCTCGCCCTGCAGGCTGCTGCCGGTGCCCCGCTCGAGTGCAGCCAGCCGAAGGCCGGCACCCCAGCCACCCGTCTGGTCGTACAGGAGTCGGGTGTCGCGGCGCGCGATGCCAGGTTCGCGCGTCTGCAGCAGGTGCTCTGCCTCTGTGAAGGTGAACCGCAGGTCGGAGAAGTTCAGCACAAGCAGCCCTTCGGCCTCCCGCAGTCGCGACAGGGACAGCGACGGGGCGGTGCGCGACACCATCACAATCTGGAGGTGCCGGGGGGCGAAGTCCAGCAACGTCTGGACAAGCTCGTGGAACCAGGGATCGGCGATGTGGTGAAAGTCGTCGAAGAACAGCGTCAGCTGCTGGCCATGGCGCACCAGGCCATTGAGTAGCGGAATCGCCACGCTGTCGGCGCTGGGGAGGGCACCGCCGCGCTCGTAGATGAGCATGGCTTCGCGCACGATCAGCGGATCGATGCGAGCGAGCGCGGCAAAGAGGTTGCCGAGCAGCGCGTCCACGTCTTCGCCCGACGCTGCCATGCACCATGCGCAGCCGTGACCAAAGGGAGCGAGGCGGGCACGCCATTGCAAAGCCAGCGTGGTCTTGCCGCAGCCGGCCGGGCCCTGGATGAGGATGCATTTCGCCTGGCGGGCACCCGTCAGGCGTGCAATCAGGCGCGGACGTTCGATAAGACCTTGTGAGGATCGGGATGCTTGCATGAGGCCCTTCGCGGATGTCGTGTCTCCAGCCCTCAGGTTAGTGCAAAGGGCTCCCCCCCGAATCGGGGGGTTCGCCAAGGTGGACCGCCTCCTACGATCCTTTCACTTCGAATTGCGGGTCGTTCATGAAAGCTCTCGTTCATGTCTGCGGCGTCGGCATGGCGCCGTTCCAGAAACCGAGCCAATCACCTTCCTACCTGGCGTTAGGTCAGCACGCGGTGCGTGAGGCATTGAGCGACGCCGGGCTCGACTATGCGCAGTTAGAACAGGCGTTCGTCGGCTACGTATATGGCGACTCCACCGCCGGTCAGCGGGTGCTCTACCAGTGCGGCATGAGCGGCCTGCCAGTCCTCAACGTCAACAACAACTGCGCGACCGGCTCGACAGCGCTTTATCTGGCGCGGCAGGCGGTGGCCTGCGGCCAGGCGGATTGTGTGCTCGCGCTTGGCTTTGAGCAGATGCGCCCGGGTGCCATCGGCAGTGTGTTCACGGATCGCCCGACGCCCTTCGATCGCTTCGACGAGGTGACCGATGCGCTGGTGGGGCAGCCCACGCTGCCGCTCGCGATTCGCTACTTCGGTGGCGCGGGGCTTGCTCACATGCAGCAGTACGGTACGCGGCTGTCTACATTTGCCCGTATCCGGGCCAAGGCCAGCCGCCATGCCGCCCGTAATCCGCTGGCGGTCTTCCGCAAGGTGGTCAGCGTGGAAGACGTCTTGGCCTCCGATGCGATCTGGCCTGGCGTATTGACGCGTCTGATGGCCTGCCCGCCCACCTGTGGCGCCGCAGCGGCCATCGTCTGCTCGCCGGCGTTTGCCGCACGCCATGGGCTGGACCGGAGGGTGGCCATCGCAGGGCAGGCGCTGGTCACCGACCGCGCCGACACCTTCGATGGCCGCGATATGCGCAAGCTCGTCGGCATCTCCATGACGCGAGAGGCAGCCCGACGCGTCTACGAAGAGGCATCCATCGGACCGGAGGATGTGGACGTCGTCGAACTGCATGACTGTTTCGCGCAGAACGAGCTCATCACGTACGAGGGTCTCGGCCTGTGCCCGGATGGTGGCGCCGAGCGGATGGTGATGAACGACGACAACACCTACGGCGGCAAGTATGTAGTGAATCCCTCGGGGGGGCTGCTGTCGAAGGGGCACCCGCTCGGTGCCACCGGACTGGCACAGTGCTTCGAACTCGTGCACCAATTGCGGGGTACCGCCGGGGATCGGCAGGTGGACCGGGCGCTCGTCGCGCTTCAGCACAACCTTGGTCTCGGCGGCGCCTGTGTGGTCACCGCCTATCAACGCATGGACGTCTGACACGGCCATCCTCCATGACCCGCATCCCTCCAATGACTGTACTGTCATGAATCTTCAAAGCAGCGTGTTTCTCATCACAGGTGGCGCGAGCGGCCTGGGCCTGGCTACCGCGCGCATGGTGGTCGAAAATGGCGGGCAGGTCGTGATGGCCGACCTTGACGAGAGGGCCGGACAGGCCGGCACACTGGCACTAGGGGGCGCGGCGAGCTTCGTGGCGACCGACGTCACGGAGGAAGCGTCCATGCGTGCCGCAATCGCGGTGGCTGCGGAGCGAGGAGCTCTGCGAGGGCTTGTCTGCTGCGCGGGTGTCGCCCCGGGTGAGAAGCTCCTCCGTCGCGAAGGCCCTCATGGAATGGCGAGCTTCATGCGCGCGGTGACGATCAATCTGGGCGGCAGCTTCAACGCGATCCGACTTGCAGCCGATGTGATGCGGCACAACAGTCCCGACGACGAAGGCCAGCGTGGCGTTATCGTGTGCACCGCATCGGTTGCGGCGTTCGATGGGCAGATCGGGCAGGCCGCGTACGCCGCGTCCAAGGCGGCAGTGGTTGGCATGACGCTTCCCCTGGCGCGCGAACTTGCAGCCCACGGCATCCGCATCATGACCATCGCCCCGGGCATTTTCGAGACGCCCATGCTCAAAGGGCTGCCGGCGCAGGTCCAGGCATCGTTGGGAGAGCAGGTGCCCTTTCCATCGCGCCTCGGTCGTCCCGAGGAATATGCCAGGCTGGTACGCGCCATCGTCGAAAACCCCATGCTCAACGGCGAAGTGATCCGGCTGGATGGGGCCATCCGCATGGCTGCCCGATGAACCCTGAGACGTCTTCCGCGGACGCCGATTCGCCCGTCCTTCTGCGGCGCGAAGGGGCGATCGCCACGCTGAGCTTCAACCGGCCTGCGGCGCTGAACGCGCTCGACCGCTACACGGCGCAAGCCTTCTCCAACGCCTGCGCCGCGGTTGTTCGTGACAGCAACGTTCGGGCGATCGTGGTCCGTGGCGAGGGCCGGGCGTTTGGTGCTGGCGGCGACTTGGCAAGCCTGCGGCAGTCGCCTACGGAGAATGCCCATGCGCTGATTGAAGACATGCATGCCGGCATCCGCCTGCTTGCCGTGGCAGATGCACCGGTCATTGCCAGCTTGCACGGCATGGTGGCGGGCGGCAGCTTCAGCCTCGCGATGGCCTGCGATCTGGCCATCGCCGCCGACGACGCGCGATTCAACCTCGCGTATGCCAAGGTGGCGGCGAACTGCGATGTCTCGGGCTCCTGGAGTCTGCCGCGGCTCGTAGGCCTGCGCCGCGCTATGCAGATCGCGCTACTGTCCGAGACATTCGGTGCCCATGAGGCGCTCGAACTCGGCTTGGTCAACCGGGTCGTGCCTGCCAGCGAACTGATCGAAGAGACGCAAGCGCTTGCGCGTCAGCTCGCCGAGGGACCGACGCTGGCCTACGGCCGGATGAAGCGTCTCTTGCGCCAGTCCTTCGAGAACGGCTTCGTGCAGCAACTCGATGCGGAGCGCGACGCGTTCGTCGAGAGCGCAGGCACGCGCGATTTCTCGGAGGCCATGGCTGCGTTCTTCGAGAAGCGACGTCCGACGTTCTTCGGACGATGAGCCATGGTGCAACTGCCCGCAACACCTCGACACCAAGGAATACGCCGATGGCAGGACCGCTCGCCGGATTGAAGATCATCGACCTGACGACGGTGTTGATGGGCCCGTTCGCGACGCAGATCCTGGCCGATCTCGGTGCCGACGTGATCAAGGTCGAACCGCCGGAGGGCGATACCGTCCGGCACCTGGGGCCGATGCGCAATCCCGGGATGAGCGCGGGCTTCCTTCACGTCAATCGCAACAAGCGCAGCGTGGTGTTGGACCTCAAGGCCCCAGGAGACCGCCTATCGCTTCTGCAGCTCCTTCAGGGCGCAGACGCCTTCATCACCAACGTCCGCCCTGCGGCCATGGCTCGGCTTCAGCTCGACGCCGCGACCATTGCTGCAGCCAATCCATCCATCATTCAGATGTCTCTGGTGGGTTACGGCCAGGACGGCCCGTATGCCGCCAAGGCTGCCTACGACGACATGATTCAGGCGGCCTGTGCCATTCCGAGCCTGATCGCCGAGGTCGGCGACGGTGTGCCCCGCTTTGTGCCACTGGCGATCGTCGATCGCGTCGTGGGCCAGGCGGCCGCGACGGCGCTGCTGGCGGCCGTCGTACATCGGCTGAAGACGGGTGAGGGCCAGTGCGTCGAGATTCCGATGTTCGAGACCATGGTGCCCTACGTCATGAGCGAGCACATGAGCGGACTGACTTATGTGCCGCCGAGCGGCGAGCCTGGCTACCGCCGCCTGCTTGCCCCTTCGCGCCAGGCGTACGCGACGCAGGACGGACACGTCTGCACCATGCTCTACACGACGCGGCATTGGAACGACTTCTTTGCGCTGGCGGGGCAGCCGAATCGCTGCGAAAGCGATGCGCGCATGCGCACCATTGCCGATCGGACGCGCCACATTGATGCGCTCTACGCGGAAGTGGGCGAGGTGCTGAAGACGCGGACGACAGGTCATTGGCTCGACGTCCTTGGTCGCGCGGACATCCCGGTAATGCGACTGCATACCTTGGCGTCGATCATGGACGACCCTCACCTTAGAGCGGTCGGCTTCTTCCGCGAGGTCGACCATCCTTCCGAAGGGCGCATGGTGGAGATGGCTCCCATGGGCCGGTGGTCGCGCACGCCGCCTGCATCGCCTCGGCCGGCCCCCCGGCTTGGCGAACACGGCGAGGAGGTGTTCCTGTCGCTCGGACCGGCCGGGTCAGCCGACGCGCGGTCTACGCCCTGATTGCAAGACCCCGCCAACAGAACCCACAAAAGGAGACGATGCATGAAGAAGGCGATTCGATGGGTCCTCGCCGCAGGTGCGATGTGTCTGTGGTCGGTCACTGCAGGGGCGCAGGCCTATCCGGTCAGGCCGATCAAGATGGTGCTCGGCTTTCCGGCGGGCGGGCCTACCGACGTGACGGCGCGTATGTTCGCGCAAGCCATGGCCGAAGACCTGGGCCAGCCCGTGGTCGTGGAAAACAAGCCAGGCGGCGGCAGCACGATTGCCACCAAGGCGGTGCTGGCGGCGCCGGCCGATGGTTACACGCTGCTCTACAACACCTCCTCGCTGGTGTTGGCGGCGGCGCTCTACAAGTCGGCGAACTACGACCCGCTCAAGGACCTGGCCCCGGTGGTGCGGACGGCGGGAGCGCCACTGCTGGTGGCGGTTCCGGCTGACTTTCCGGCGCAAGACCTCAAGGAATTCATCGCAGCGATACGCAAGAACCCGGGCAAATACAACTATGGCTCCTCCGGGGCTGGAACCATCGATCATCTGGCGCCAGCGTTGCTGATGTCGCAGTTCCAGCTGCAGATGGCGCATGTGCCCTATGCGGGTACAGCGCCGGCCTTGCTTGGGCTGGCAAGCGGTGATGTGCAGATGATGGTGACGACTCTGACGACGATCACCCCCTTCGTGCAGGACAAGCGCGTGCGGGCGCTGGCAATCGCCTCGCCACAACGCTCGACCATGATGCCTGGCGTGCCGACTGTCGCGGAGGTGAGCAATCTTCCCGACTTCGAGATGACCGCATGGACGGGCATCGTGGTCTCGGCGGCCACCCCGCGGGGTATCGTTGAACGACTCAATGCTTCTGTCAATAACGCGCTTAAGAGTCCCCAGTTTCTGGCGCGTCTTAAGGCCGCCGGTGCAGAGCCCTACGGGGGTACAAGTGCAGACTACGGCGCTTACCTGGCTTCCGAGAGCAAGCGCTGGAGAGGTGTGATCGAACGTGCAGGCGTCCAGCCGCAATAGGAGGCAGCGATGGCTGTGCAAGGCAATACCACCGCGGACCTGTCCGAAATCGTTCTGGAGCGACTCGACGCCGGCATCGCTCGCGTCTGGCTGGACCGACCTGGTCGGCGCAATGCCCTGACGTCGGAGACGATGCGCCGGCTGCATGAGGTTCTTGCCGAGATCGGCGGTGACTGAGCTCTTCGGGCCGTCATCGTCACTGGACGAGGCCGCGCTTTCTGCGCGGGACTTGATCTTGACGTAGAGAGCGGCAGGAGCTTTGGTGTAAACCGAAGCCCGGGCGAGTGGACGTCGGCTTCCACAGCAACGACGTGCGCGGTTCCATCGTCCAGCTCGATCCGCAGAGCGGACTCGGAAAGCGCTTCTCCGGCGAAGGCGGGGCCAGCGGGGTGCGCGCTCACGGGCTGGTCAGTCGTTGGCTTGCATGGGGGCATCAGCCGGCTTTAAGTGCGATGAAATGTCAGGGCACGCAACTTCACCCCAGCCTGCGCCAGCCGATCACCACGCTGGTCAGACTCACCAGGGCGCCATCCAGGCTCAGGGTTACCAGCAGCACATCCCACAGCGGCCGGCCATCCAGTAGGGGCAGCCAGTCCCAGCTGTGCAGCAGCGCGAACAGCCATCGGCTGGCGCGTCAGCCGCTGTCGCTTCGGCCGAGCACAGCGCCGGTGGCCGGGTCGATGTGCACCCAACTGCACTGTGCGTCACCAAACACGGCGCGCAGGATGGGCAGTAGGCGCTCGGCGCCGCCGGTCATCGTGTGGGCCGCGCGGCCGTGGTAGTAGAAGTCGTAGGCCTGCAGGCGCTCGACACGCAGCAGAAGGGGGGGTTAATAAGCCGGTGATGGCGGTATGCAGACGACCTTCGTCGGTGACGTAAGCCAACGCATCAGACGCCTCCAGCAGCCTCGGCGCGCCCGAGGGTCCATGGGCGTGGACGACGAGCGTCCCCAGCACCGGCGTCTGGCGCAGTTCCCGCATCCCGGCGCCTGCGGCGGCGAGAAGTGCACCCGGGGCAGTCTCGCCTGGCGACGGAATCGACGCGATGCCCTGCAGTGCCTGCATCCGCAGCGGTGCGGCGCAGGTGTCGAAGAGTCGCCGTGGGTTCATCGACATCAGCCCGCTGAGGATCCAGGTGAGCGTCACGGCGCCGAACGGCAGACCGCCGATGTGGTGCCAGCGCATGGACCGCCCGCCGTAGGGTAAACGCGATCGGCTCTTGTAGGGTCGGCGCGAAGCGCCAGCGCAGCAGACCCATCCCCATGCCGGCCAGCACGAGCACGATGCCCGCGATGGACAGCCCGTTCACGATGTCGGTCCACCAGCCGCGAGCACCCCGCTGCGGAGGGCATAGAACCAGTGGATCCATGCACCCGCGTAGTTCCACAGCCGCCCGGTGCGCGTCGCGTCGCGCACCACCTCGCCGGTCAGACTCGATACATAGAGCCGCGTGCTCGCGGCATCGCCGAGCTGCATCACGTGCAGCGGCCGGTGCGCATCGAGCGCACGCGAATGGGTGAACGCGTCTTCCTGGACGAGGCCGACGTGCCGAGGCTTCGGTGTGTCCATCGGGGACGCGCCGCCAAAGGCGGCAGCGCTGGCCGCGGCCGGGGCTGCGTCGGCCGCCCGGCGCCGTTGCCGCGGGGGCTTCAGGCACGGCCAGGTACACCGGCTGGCCAGCGCGGGCCGTGGCCAGCCGCAGTTCGCGCAAGGGACCGGCGATGCTGGTGTTTTACTAAACGCCTGACGTGCCAGTGCGTACCTCGATGGGGTAGATGGGGTAGCGCATGTCTGGGGTCCACCCTTGGATCCGTACTTTCATGGCACTGCGGTCGATCTGATGCGCCACCGCGTCTGGGTTCGTTGTTGGGTCCCTGCCTGGGCCGGCCGCCCAGGTGGCGCTGCAAAGCGCCAGCGTGAATGCAAGTGTTGAGATGGCTGCTTTCATGCTGCGTTTCCTGCTGAGATTGTGTTGAAGCGCTTTGCGCTAGCGTTGAAAAAACTGTCGAGCCTGGGTCGAGCGATGGTTCTGATCGCTGCCCTCCACAAGGCCCCGAACGATCTGGCGCAGGTTGCGCACGGCCTGCGGCTCCCGCAGCCGCCCGTTGAGCGCATCGCGGTCTGAAGGAGGCTGTTCCTCCTCGAAGCACTCGATGGCCAACTCGCACAGCGAACCGGTGTCGACCAAGAACTGAAACGCCCGCTGCGCCTTGCCAGGATCCTGAATGGCCGCGCCAGCGGTCGTGAAGAACTCGGCCAGCTCTTCCCGGTTGAGGACTTCTTCCCCGAGTTCGCTCTCCATCGGCGCCATCAGGTCCGATAGCTCCAGCACCCGTTGCCGGGCGATGCTGAAGATCTCCTGGCAGACCACCGGGTTCGTCCAGGGCGTGTCCGACTGCTGAGCCCGTCGCATCATCTCGGCCGTCTTCTCCGGAGAGCTCTGCGCAGCGTGCCGGGCCAGCAGGAACTCGCGGACCACAGCGAAGACCTGCGATAGCTCGCGCTTTTCGCAGAAGTTGCAGTCCACGATGGCGCTGCCGTTGACCAGCACTTTGGTGCCGCGCACCTCGACCTCGCGGACGTCCTCCCAGAACCGTCGCTCCGCAGACGAACCCAGCTCCTTGAAGTGGATGCCTTCCTCCGTGAGCGCGAGGCCATCCTTGCCTCCGCCAAAGACCGTGGCGTCGATCAGCACCAGCACCTTGTCGTTGCCTTCACCCAGCACGAAGCTGCTGCCGGCGCCGGCCAGCTTCTTGGGCGGGATGTACGGCGTCAGGTAGATCCGGGTGAACGTCGCACCGCGAAGCCGCCGCTGCAGCAGATCGTTCAATGAGACCTGCGGTGGCGTCGGCGCGGGAGCGGGCGCCGCGGCCCGGGCAGCGGCAGAGTGCCGCGGCTCACGCGCCGCGCCGCTGCGAGGCGGCTCCTGCTCGACCTGACTGGCGTCATACCGCTCCCGAGTCTCGGCGTTGGAAAGCACCGCGTATGCCTCGTTGACCCGCTGCATCTGCTGCGTGGCCCAGCGCACCGTTGCCTCGTCGGCCTGCGGGTACTTGTCCGGGTGGTACTGCGTACGCCGAGCCCGGTAGGCGAGGTCGATCTCCTGCGTGGATGCCGTGGGCCTGACGCCCAGCACGTCGTAGTGGTTCATGAGGCAAAAAAAGAAGAGAGATGAAGCGC
>NZ_CAJYES010000233.1 GCF_913773995.1 uncultured Pseudacidovorax sp. | reverse complement strand
GCCGCACCGAGCCAGCGCTGCCCCGGGCCGCATCCGTCGCGGATCACGGCCTGACGCCCCGGCCGTTCACGCGGTCGCCGGCGGCCGTGGGCCTGAGCTACAAGCATTGAGGTTGCTCTTCAACTGAAGAGCGACAGAAGGCCCCGGGCCGTCGGCTCGGCTTGGCCCCCGCGCCAGCGATTCCGGCTGGCCGCCTTCCTTCTTCTCCTCACACATGGCGCCGGGGTGCGCCGGTCGATCCACCGCCTTCGGCGGGCTGGGCGTCGGCCCGCGCGTGCAGCGCCTCGATGGTGTGGCAATAGCTGTCCTGGCCATCGCAGCGGTCCCGCAGGGTCTGCAGGTCCTGCTCGAGCGATTGCAGCTCGGCGATCCGCTCCCGCACATGCCCCAGGTGCGCGTTGAGCACCTCGCAGGCGGCCGTGCAGTCGGCCTTGCTGCGCAGATCGAGCGACAGCAGCCCGCGCACCTCATCCAGCGACATGTCCATGGCGCGGCACATGCGGATGAAGCGCAGACGGTGCACATCGTCCGCGCTGTAGAGCCGGTAGCCGTTGTCGGCCCGTTGCTCCGCACCCAGCAGCCCCTCCTTCTCGTAATAGCGGATGTTGGCCGCGCTGACGCCCGAGCGGCTGGCCGCCTCGCCGATGCGCAGGTGGGGGCTTGCAGAAGGCATGCTTGACCTTGAAGTGGCTTGAAGGTTTTCAATGCTGGCACGAAAGCGAAAACCCGATGACGAGCCGCCCTTCCTCCCTCCTGTCCGCCGAACCCGCCCGCCGCCACGACACGCCGCGCGAATCCGTTTCTCCACCAAGCGCCACGGCCACGCCGCCCCGGACCCTGCGCATCGCCGCCGGCTGCGGCACGGGCTGTGGCTGCGGCACGCCGACCCGACCCCCGCCACGCACGGCGGCGCATACCCACACCGCCCATAACCACAACCACGACGCCGATCACGGCCATGCGCACGACCATCCGCACGCCCATGGCCATGCGCACGACGATGCCCAGGGCGACGGTCACGACCATGGCCCGCTGCCCGGGCCGGCCCGCATCGGTGCCGCGCTCGGCGTGGCCATCGCGGCCGAGCTGAGCCATCTGCTGCTGCCCGACGCCTTGGCCTGGCGCGTGGTCGGCATGGCCCTGGCGGCCATCGCCATCGCCCTGGCCGGTACCGGCATCTACCTGAGCGGCCTGCGGGCACTTGTGCGCGGACGCCTGGGCATCGACACGCTGATGGCCGTGGCCGTGACCGGGGCCTTCCTGATCGGCCAATGGCCGGAAGCGGCGATGGTGATGGCGCTGTATGCCCTGGCCGAACTGATCGAGCACAAGGCCGCGGACCGGGCGCGCCATGCGATCTCGGGCCTCATGGCCCTGGCGCCCGACGAGGCGGAGGTGCAGGCCGCCGACGGCAGCTGGCAGCGGCTGCCCGCGGCCGGGGTGGCGCTGGGCGCCACGGTGCGCATCCGTCCGGGCGAGCGGGTGCCCCTGGATGGCCGCGTGACGGCCGGCCGCAGCACCATCGACCAATCGAGCGTCACCGGCGAAAGCATTCCCGTCGACAAGGCGGAGGGCGACCCGGTTTTCGCCGCCACCGTCAACCAGGGCGGCGAACTGCAGGTGCGCGTGACGGCCGTGGCCGGCCAGACCACGCTGGACCGCATCATCGAAGCCGTGGAGCAGGGCCAGGAGTCACGGGCGCCCACGCAGCGCTTCGTCGAGCGCTTTGCCGCCGTCTACACGCCCGCCGTGTTCATCGCTGCGGTGGCCGTGGCCGTGCTGCCGCCCCTGCTGCTGGACTGGGCCTGGCTGGACGCGATCTACAAGGCCCTGGTGCTGCTGGTCATCGCCTGCCCCTGCGCGCTGGTGATCTCCACGCCCGTCACGGTGGTCAGTGGGCTGACCGCCGCTGCCCGCCGCGGCATCCTCATCAAGGGCGGCACGCACCTGGAGGCCGCCCGGCGCTTGAAGGCCATCGCGCTCGACAAGACCGGCACGCTCACCCAGGGCAAGCCGGTGCTGGTGCACTGGCAGGTGTGGGGCGATGCGCAGGCGGCCTGGGTGCAGCGCGCCGCCGCGGCCCTGGCAGGCCGCTCGGATCATCCGGTCTCGCTCGCCATCGCCAAGGGACTGACCGCGACCGGCGCGGCACCTGAGGTCGAGAACTTCGAATCGCTTGCCGGGCGCGGCGTCCGCGGCACGGTCGACGGACAGCCCCTGGTGCTCGCCAACCACCGCCTGGTCGAGGAGCAGGGCCTGTGCAGCCCGGCGCTCGAAGCCCTGCTGGCCGAGCACGAGGCACAGGGCCGCACCCTGACGCTGCTGGCCAGCGAGCACGCGGTCCTCGGTGTGTTCGCGGTGGCGGATACGCTCAAGGCCGGCTCCAAGGAGGCCGTGGCGCGGCTCCAGCGACTGGGCGTGGCACCCGTGATGCTGACGGGCGACAACCCCAGTACCGCACGCGCGGTGGCCGACCAAGTGGGCATCGGCGACGCCCGCGGGGGCCTGCTGCCGCAGGACAAGCTGGCCGCCATCCAGGACCTGCAAAAGCGCCATGGCGTCATCGCCATGGCAGGCGACGGCAGCAACGATGCACCCGCCATGGCCCAGGCCGACATCGGCTTCGCCATGGGCGCCGCCGGCACCGACATCGCCATGGAGACCGCGGACGTGGTCATCATGAACGACGACCTGGGCCGCATCGCGGACACCGTGGCCCTGTCGCGCCGCACCCATGCGCTGCTGTGGCAGAACATCTCGCTGGCCCTGGGCATCAAGGCCGTGTTCTTCGCGCTGGCCATCGCCGGTCAGGCCACCATGTGGATGGCCGTGTTCGCCGACATGGGCGCCAGCCTGCTGGTGGTGGCGAACGGCCTGCGGCTGCTGCGCGGCCTGCCGGGACGCTGAGGGGCGCGGCGGCGCGGACGTTCGGCCACGACCCTGACAGTGCGCTGTCTGCTCACGCGCCACCGCCTGCGGCACGGCGCGTCAGGCCAACGCAGCGAGCAGCGCGCGGCGCAGGGACAGCAGCAGTTCCGCGTGGTCCGCCACGGCCTGCGCGTCTTCGTGCCCCGTCACCGGGAAGCTCACGTTCAACGCATAGAGGGCACCGCCGTGTGGCCGCAGCGGCGCAGCCACGGCGGCCATGCCGGCCGCCCATTGCGCATGGCAGAAGCCCTGTGACCGGACATCACGCAAGGACTGCATCACCTGGCGCTGCAGCGCCGGCCAGGCCTTGCCGTGCTCCACCTTCAACCGGGCCAGCAGAGCCCGCTGCGGCTGCGCGGGCAGCCCCGCCAGCCAGGCGCAACCCAGCGACGTCGGCGCGATGGGGATGCGTGAGCCGGGCATCAGCCGCCGGAAGATGCCCAGGCGGCTGAAGCGCACCGAGTCGAGGTAGACCATCTCCAACTGGTCCGCCACGGCCAGCCCCACGTTGACGCGGCGCCCTTCGGCCAGCTCGCGCATGAGGGGCAGCGCACGCTCCAGCACCGGCTCGCTGCTGCGATAGGCGAGCGCCAGGCTCAGGCAGGCGGGGGCCAGCCGGTAGCCCTTGAGCGCGACGTCGTAGTGCAGGAAGCCGGCGTCCACCAGTGAGCGCGTGAGCCGGCTGACCGTCGGCCGCGGCAGGCCCGTCCGGTCGGCCAGCTCGGCATTGGTCAGCAGGCCCGTGCCATGGCGAAAGGCACGCAGCAGCGCCAACCCGCGCTCCAGCGACTGGCTGCCCGCCGTGCTTCGCACGAAAGCCTGGCGCGCCTGCGTCAGCGCGCGGGTGGAGGGTGGGCGGGCGGCAGAAGGCTGGACCATGATTTCGGTGACCGAAATTCTAGGCTGGGCACTGCCCGGCATCGGCGGAATACTGAGGCCAGCCCGATGCAACGGGCAGGAGACAGATCCTTTGCAGACAGAACCCGACAGCGACGACCTGCGCTATGCGGTCACCGACGGCGTCGCCGTGATCACCCTTCATCGGCCGGAGCGCATGAATGCGTGGACGCCGCATCTCGAGACGCAGCTGCGCCAATGCATCGCGCAGGCCGAGGCCGACGCGCAGGTACGCTGCATCGTGCTGACCGGTGCCGGCCGCGCCTTCTGCGCCGGCATGGACATGGCGGTCCTGCAGGCCCGCAGCGAAGGCGATGCGGCCCCGCCGTCATCCGAATTCGGCGGCCCCAGCGACGCGGATGCAGCGCAGCGCTACGGCTACCTCGGCTTCACGGACAAGCCCCTCATCGCCGCCATCAACGGCGCCGCATCGGGCGTCGGGCTGTGCCTCGCGCTGCACTGCGATCTGCGCTATGTGGTGCCCGGTGCCAAGCTGAGCTTTCCCTACGCCCGTCGCGGCCTCGTGGCCGAGCACGGCACCGCCTGGCTGCTGCCGCGCCTCGTCGGTCCGATGCATGCGGCCGAGCTGCTCATCACCGGGCGCACGTTCACCGGCGAAGAGGCCGCCCGCATGGGCCTCGCGCAGTGCCTGCCGGGCGAGGACTTCCTTTCCGACGTGCTGACGCGGGCCCGCGACATCGCCGCCGCCACCTCGCCACGCTCGGTGCGCCTGATCAAACGGCAGTTGCGCGAGGCGCGCTACCAGACCCTGGGTGAAGCCACACGCATCGCCGACCGCGAGATCGCCGCCTGCCGTGGCACCGAGGACTTCCAGGAGGGCGTGCGGCACTTCGTCGAGAAGCGCGCCCCCCGCTTCACCGGCCGCTAGGCCTCAACAACCATGACGACGCTCCACTCCGAATCGCAGGCCATGCCCGCCGCCGCGCCGCTGGCCGGCATCAAGGTGATCGAGATCGGCCAGAACATCGCCGGCCCCTACGCCAGCGAGATCCTCTCCACTCTTGGCGCAGAGGTGCTCAAGATCGAACGCCCCGGCACCGGCGACGATGCCCGCGGCTGGGGCCCGCCCTTCTGGCGCGGCACCGCGACCACTTTCCAGGCCATGAACCACGGCAAGAAGAGCCTGGCCCTGGACCTCAAGGACGCCGAACACGTCGCCGTGCTCGAAGGCCTGGTGCGCGAGGCCGATGTGCTGGTGCAGAACATGCGCCCCGGCGCGCTGGAGGTCCTGGGTCTCGGTGCCGAAGCCATGCGGGCCCTCAATCCGCGCCTGGTGTATTGCTCGCTCTGGGCCTTCGGCCACAAGGGGCCGCGCAGCATGGCGCCCGGCTACGAGCCCATGGTGCAGGCCTTCTCGGGCATCTTCAGCATCAACGGGCCGGAGTCGGCGCCACCCTCGCGCGTGGGCATGCAGGTGCTGGACCTGGGCACCGGCCTGTGGGCCGCGCTGGGCTGCCTGGCCGCCCTGATGCGACGCCAGAACACCGGCGAAGGCTGCACCGTCGATGCCTCGCTGTTCGAAACCGCACTCGGCTGGCTGCAGGTGATGATGGCCGGCTACCAGGCCACCGGCCGCCAGCCGGCGCGCCACCGCAGCGGCAACCCCAACGTGGTGGTGTTCCAGGCGCTGCCGACGGCCGACGGCGAGGTGGTGGTGGCGGCGGCCAACGACCGTCTCTTCGCCAAGCTGGCCCGCGTCGCGGGCCATCCGGAATGGGCCACCGACGCGCGCTACGCCAGCAATGCCCTGCGGGTGCAGCACAAGGCCGAGCTGCTGCCCGAGCTGGAGGCCGTCTTCCGCAGCCAGCCCAGCCAGCACTGGATCGACACCCTGGAAGGCGCAGGAATTCCCTGCGCGCCCATCCAGGACTTTGCGCAGGTGCTGGCCGATCCGCAGACCGAGGCGCTGGGCATCCTGCAGACGGTACCGCAGGAAGACTTGCGCATCGTCGGCCTGCCGCTGTCCTTCGACGGCGAGCGGCCCGCGGTGCGACACCGCGCGCCGGCCATCGGCGAGCACACCCAGGCGTACTGCCCGGGCCTGGCGCCCTGAAAACCGCCGGCTTCCACGACAACACCAGGAGACAACAACACCATGAAACGACGCAACCTGCTCAGTGCAGCGGCCGCCCTGCCCTTTGCCGCCCTGTCGGCCCGGGCGCAGGAGAACAAGCCGATCCAGATCATCGTGCCCTTCGGCCCCGGGGGCTCGGGCGACATCTCGGCCCGCATGCTGGCCGAGTTCATCACCAGGAAGACCGGCCGGAACGTGGTGGTGGACAACCGCGCCGGCGGCAACGGCATCATCGGCGTGGAAGCGGCGCGCATTGCGCCGGCGGACGGCTCGGTGCTGCTGCTGGCCACCACCTCGACCCACCTCGCCAATCCCAGCCTGTTCCGCAAGCTGCCCTATGACCCGGCGCGCGACTTCCGGCTCGTCGGCTCCTTCGGGCCCGGCTCGACCTACATGCTGGTGCGGCCCGACGCGCCCTGGAAGACGCTGAAGGACTTCGTGGCCGCCGCCAAGGCCGCGCCCGGCCGCATCAACTACGGGCACTTCAACGCCACGTCCAAGGTCACGGCGGCGCTGTTCGCGCACGAGGCCGGCATCGAGCTGGCCGCCATTCCCTACAAGCAGGTGAGTCAGGCCATGACCGAACTCATCGCGGGCCAGACGCAGGTGGTGTTCACCGACACCGTCGCCGGCGACTCCTTCGTGGCGGCCAATCAGTTGCGCGCCCTGGCCGCGCATTCGGACATGCGGCTCAAGCGCTACCCCGACGTGCCGCTGATCGCCGAGACCTATCCCAACTTCACCATCCGCGGCGGCTTTCTGGGCATTGCGGTGCCGGCGGCCACGCCGGTGGACGTGCAGCAGCGCCTCAACGCGCTGATCAACGAGGCCGTGACCACCGACCCGATCCGCAGCCGCCTGGAGGGCTTCGCCTTCGCGCCCGCACGCGTGAGCCTCAAGCAGCTGGCCGACTTCGAACGCGAGGAGCGCGAGAAGTGGAAGGGCTATGTCGAGATCGCCCAGATCGAAGTGCAATGAACGCGCCGGCCACCACGCCCGAGGGCAACTCCGACATGACACCGACCGACACGCCCCACGGACTCGCGCAGCGCGACTCCGGCCGTCCGCACGTGGCCCTGCTGGTGCTGCAGCGCCCACCCTACAACCACGTCGACGTGCCCCTGATGCGCACCCTGGCAGACACGCTGGAGCGCCTGGACGACGACAGCGACTGCCGCGCCGTGGTGCTGGCCGCGGAAGGCCGCGCGTTCTGCGCCGGCGCCGACTTCCACAGCGATGCCGATGCCGACAGCACCCGTGACCCGGGCGAGCTCTACTCCCATGCCATGCGCCTCTTTCGCACCCGGAAGCCGGTGGTCGCCGCCGTGCACGGGGCGGCGGTGGGCGCCGGCCTGGGCTTGGCCGTGGCGGCGGACTTCCGCGTCACCTGCGCCGAGGCGCGCTTCAGTGCCAACTTCAATAGGCTCGGCTTCCATCCGGGCTTCGGTCTGAGCGCGACCCTGCCGCGCCTGATTGGCGAGCAGCAGGCCGCCCTGCTCTTCTATACGGGTCGCCGCATCGGCGGCGAGGAGGCCGTGCGCATCGGCCTGGCCGACGTGCTGGCGCCCGCCGAGCAGGTGCGCCAGCAGGCGCTGAACCTGGCGGCCGAAATTGCGGAGTCGGCACCCGCGGCGGTGCAGTCCACCCGTGCCACGCTGAGGCGCGGCCTTGCCGATGCCGTCCGCGCCCTCAACGCGCACGAGCGCGAACTGCAGCGCGTCCATTTCGCCATGGACGACTTCCGCGAAGGCGTGGCCGCGATGGCGGAACGGCGCACACCGCGATTCAACGGGCGGTGAAGCGGCAAGGACCGCCGGCTTTGTTGACGCCCGGCAAACCAGGGGCATCGGTGGCCGGCATGCGTGGGGTCGCCTCCTAGAATGCCCGCCGTGCGCCTCTTCATCCTGGTCCTCGCCCTCGTCCTGCTGCCCTTGCGCGGCTGGCTTGAAGGCGCCATGGCCGTGGAGGTGACGACTGCCGCGGCCGCTCAGACACAGACGCATGCCCACGACGCGGCCTCAGCGTCGACGCCGGCCCCGCCGCCCCTGGCAATGGCCGACCAGCCTGCTGAACCATCGGCGCACTGTCACGAGTCGCAGGCCATGACGACCGGCGCCCACGACGCCCCGGCGCATCTCGCAGCAGCCGCGGCTGATACGCATCACGGCGACGACGGCAACGGGTCGCACGACCACGGCCATTGCGGCCTCTGCCAGATCTGCCACTCCGTCGCCATGACGGACGCCCTGCAGGCGGCAGCGCTGTCACCACCCGTGCGCGTCCAGCCGCAAGGTCGCGTCCCGCACTTCGCGAGCGCCCTGCTCGCCCAGGCCGACAAGCCGCCCATTTTCTGAACTCCCTGCCCGTAGTCCGTCCGCCGCAGCCGTCCTGACGCGCCGCGGCGCCGATGCATTGCTTCAAGGAGAGTTCTCTTGACCATCCCCCAGGTCCGGCGCAGCGCGCGCCGGCTGCCGCGGCCGCAGCGCGACGATGCCGCCCGGCCCTTTCTTCATCGACCCACGTCCTGGCTGCGGCCCTTGCCGCGCAACGCATCCCGCGCGGCACTGTTCGGCCTCGCGCTGCTGCTCGCCGGTTGCGCCAGCTTGTCGCCCGACGGCGACGCACCGCAGGTTCTTTCACTGGTACAGGGCCAGCCGCTCGTGGGCGAGGCCCAGCCCCGGCGCCAGCCCGATGCCGACGCGGTAGCGCAGGCCGACGCGTTGCTGCGGGGCCCGCTCGACCAGGAAGCGGCGGTGCGCCTCGCGCTGGCGCAGGGACCGCGCATGCAGGCCGCCTTCGCGGCCCTGCAGCTGTCCGACGCCGAGCGGGTCGAGGCGGCCTCGCTGCCCAATCCGACGCTCTCCTTCAGCCGCCTGCGCGAGGGACGCGAGCTGGAACTCGACCGCCTGATCAGCTTCAACGTGGTGGGCCTGCTGACCCTGCCCTGGCGCGCCCGCTGGGCCGGCCAGCGGCAGGAAGCCGCCCGCCTCGATGCGGCGCAGGCGGTACTCCAGCTGGCGGCGGACACGCGGCGCGCCTGGCTGCGCGCCGTCGCCGCCCGGCAAAGCGCCCTCTACCTGCGCGACGTGCGCGACGCCGCCGAAGCCGGCGCCACGCTGGCCCAGCGCATGCAGAAGGCCGGCAACTGGCCCGCCCTGCAGGCCGCGCGCGAGCAACTGCAGCAGGCCGATGCGCAGGCCCAGCTCGCCCGCGCCGAGCAGGCCGCCATCGCCAGCCGCGAGGCCCTGGTGCGTCTGCTGGGGCTGGACGGGGCGCAGGCGGCGCGGCTCACGCTGCCCGACCGCCTGCCGGACCTTCCCGCGTCGCTGCCCGCCGATGCCGACCTGCAGGCGCAGGCCCTGCGCGATCGCCTGGATCTGCGCGCCGCCCGCGCCGACGCGGCCGCCACCGCCGAAGCCCAGGGCCTGACCCGCGCCACCCGCTTCGTCGACGCGATGGAGCTCGGTGCGGCCCGCAACACCACCTTCGCCAACGACCCGGATCGCAGTCGCAGCACGCAGCGTGGCTGGGAGATCGGCCTGCCGATCCCGCTGTTCGACTTCGGCCAGGCGCGCAGCGCGCAGGCCGAGGCGCGCTACCTGCAGGCGGCCGCCCGCGTGCGCGCCGTGGCGCTGGCCACGGCCAGTGAGGTGCGCGAGGCCGAAGCAGCCCGCCAGCACGCCTGGCAGATCGCCCGCCGCTTCCAGGCCGAGGTGCTGCCGCTGCAGCGCCAGGTCAACGACGAGATGGTGCTGCGCTACAACGCGATGAGCGCCAGCGTGTGGCAACTGCTGGCCGAAGCGCGCACCAGCGCGCGCATGGTCGATGCCGCCATGCAGGCGCAACGCGACTTCTGGCTTGCCGAAGTCGATCTGCAGATGGCGCTGACCGGCAGTTCGCCCGCCGGCCGCTCGGCCCTGCGCGGCACCGAGGCCGCTGCCACCCTGGCCGGCACGGCCAGCGAAGGAGGCCACTGATGGACCGCCGACATTTCTTTTCCGGCATGCTGGCCGGCGCCGCCGCGGGTGCCGTCAGCCGCGTTGCCCTCGCCGCGGTGCCCGAGGCGGCGCAGCAGAGCGGCCCCGCCACCGCGCCGCCGCTCATGCCACCGGACGGCCGGCCCTACGACCCGGTCCTCACCCTCAACGGCTGGAGCCTGCCCTGGCGCATGAAGGACGGCGTCAAGGAGTTCCACCTCGTCGCCGAACCGGTGGTGCGCGAGATGGCGCCGGACTTCAAGGTCAACATGTGGGGCTACAACGGCCAGTCGCCCGGACCCACCATCGAGGTGGTCGAGGGCGACCGGGTGCGCATCTTCGTCACCAACCGCCTGCCCGAACACACCACGGTCCATTGGCACGGCCAGCGCGTGCCCAACGGCATGGACGGTGTCGGCGGCATCACGCAGCCGCACATCCCGCCGGGCAAGACCTTCGTCTACGAGTTCACCGCGCGCCGGCCCGGCACCTTCATGTACCACCCGCACGCGGACGAGATGGTGCAGATGGCCATGGGCATGATGGGCTTCTGGGTGACCCATCCCCGGGATCGCAACCATCCGCAGATCGCCCGGGTGCAGCGCGACGTCTGCTTCCTGCTCGGCAGCTTCGACGTCGAGCCCGGCAGCGCCACGCCCAAGGTCAACACCATGACCGACTTCAACACCTGGGCCTTCAACAGCCGCGTGTTCCCGGGCATCGACCCGCTGTGCGTGCGCCGCGGCGACCGGGTGCGCATCCGCGTGGGCAACCTCACCATGACCAACCACCCGATCCATGTGCATGGCCACGAGTTCGAGGTCACCGGCACCGACGGCGGCCCCGTGCCGCGCAGCGCCCGCTGGCCCGAGGTGACCACCGACATCGCGGTGGGCCAGATGCGGCAGATCGAGTTCATCGCCGACGAGGAAGGCGACTGGGCCCTGCACTGCCACAAGAGCCATCACACGATGGGCCCGATGGGCCACGACGTGCCGACCATGATCGGCGTGGACCAGCGCGGCGTCGCCGACACGCTCCGCCGCCTGGTGCCCGACTACATGGTGATGGGCGACAAGGGCATGGCCGAGATGGGCTCGATGGACATGCCCCTGCCCGACAACACCCTGCCCATGATGACCGGCCGCGGCCCCTTCGGCCCGGCCGAGATGGGCGGCATGTTCACGCTGCTGAAGGTGCGCCGCGACCAGGCACCGGGCGCCTGGCGCGACCCCGGCTGGTTCAGGCATCCCGCCGGCAGCGTGGCGCATGAGGTCGATGCGGACCGGGCGCCTTCGGCCGTGAGCCAAAGCGCTGGGGCCGGCAGGGGGGCGCGCAGCACAGGCGACGCAGCGCCCGCCTCTGTACGCAAGCCCAGCGGCCATGACCACCACTGAAGCGGACCGCCGCCGCCGACCCCATCACGGTGAGGCGCGGTGCGCCTCGCCCACTTTCAAAGACCGATCCATGAACAAGAGAAGCTTTCTGGCTGGACTGCTGCCCACCACGGCGGCACTGCTCGTCCCGCTCCATGCCTTCGCACAGGCGGACGCGCCCCTGCCCCAGGTCGACGCCGAAGTCCGCCGCGTCGATGTCGCCCAGGGCCGCATCACCTTGCGGCACGGCGACATCCCCAACCTGGACATGGGCGCCATGACCATGGTCTTCCGCGCCCGCGACGCGACCCTGCTGAAAGACATCAAGGCGGGCGACAAGGTGCGCTTCACCGCGCGGATGGTCGACGGGCAACTGACGGTAATGTCGCTGGCGGTGGTGCACTGAACGGATGAGCGGGGAGGACCGAAGAAACGTCGATATTCGGTCTTTCCAGCAAGGAGCCGACGATGCGCCACTCGACCCAGATCACACCCAGCAGCTACCCCAAGGCCCATGCGGCCGAAGTGCCGGACACCCTTGCCGACCAGCGAGAACCGCTGGTCATCAGGCACAACGGCGAGGCTCGGGCCGTGATCCAGGACGTCGCCTCATTCGAAGAGACCCAGGAAGCACTCGCGCTGCTCAAGCTGCTGACCCTGGGACAGCACGATGTGGAGGCACGTCGCGTCAAGCCCTTGGCCGATGTAGTGCAGCGCATCCGCAGCAGGCATTCCGACGACGAATGAAGTCGTTCACACTATGGCCGATGGCAGGCAGGACATGCAGAGCCTGCTGACCCCAGCAACACTCCAGCCGCCCCGCCCCATGCCTACACCGTTCATCCCATGCTTCTGAAGAAGGCCGACGACAAGAGCAAGCGCGTGACGCTCCTGATGGAGCTGCAGAAATCGCCCCTCCTCGACGAGCGACAGCGCAGCTGGCTGCGGGACGAACTCGAGGCCTTGCGCAAGGGAATCGACGGCGAGCGCGACGCGGCCTTCCACCTCGACAGTTATTTCAAGGACTCGGCCACGCACGTGCTCATGCACGATCTGCGCTTCGAGATAGAGGGCGACGTGGCCCAGATCGATCACATGTTGATCAACCGCGCCTTCGACATCTACCTGTTCGAGACGAAGAACTACGGAGGCAACCTGTCGATCAATAGCCAGGGCGAATTCACGGCGAGTTACGGCAACCGCAAGTTCGGCGTGCCTTCACCTCTGGAGCAAAGTCGCCGTCATGCACGCGTGCTGGACAAATTGCTCGACCGACTGAACATCGCCCCACGCACGGGCTCAGAGCGCACGTACCACCACGTCGTGCTGATGCATCCACGCGCCATCATCCAGCGCCCGCCTACGGCAGCGTTCGACACCAGTGCCGTCATCAAAGCCGACATGATTTCCAGCTGGCACGGCAAGTTTGTCGACGGCTTCGGCGTGGCCAAGCTGATGCGCGTCGTCGTCAACCTGCGGCATGTCGAGACAATTCGCGAATGGGCAGAGATGCTGATCCGGCAACACCGTCCGGCCGATCTTTTGCGTCTGCCGCCCTTCATGACCCCGAGGCAAGGCACGTCGGCTACGGCAGCCAGTGCAGTGGCAGCGCCAGCGATGGCGCCCAACCATGAGACAGCTACCACGGCGGACCGCGCCATTGAGCCTGCGCAGTCCTCACAGGCGCGCAAGCTCGTATGCGCACACTGCGGTGCCAAGATCAGCTTTGCAGAAGGCCGCTTCTGTTGGAACAATGCCCAGCGCTTCGGCGGGCTTCAGTACTGCCGGGCCGACCAAGGCCTGTTCTGAACGAGGTGCACGAAAGTCTGTTCAAGCCATCCCGCCGTTCACCGAGATCACCTGGCCGGTGATGTAGCCCGCCTCCGCGCTGGCCAGGAAGCCGGTCAGGGCGGCGACCTCTTCGGGCGTGCCGGCGCGCTGGGCGGGCACCATCTGCTTGACCATGGCCGGATCGAAGGCCGCATCTGCCATGGGCGAGGCGATGATGCCCGGGGCGATGGCGTTGACCGTCACGCCGCGGGAGGCCACCTCCATCGACAGCGCCTTGGTCGCACTGTTGAGGGCCCCCTTCGCCGCCGCATAGTTGACCTGGCCGCGGTTGCCCATGATCGCCGCCACCGACGAGATGTTGAGGATGCGGCCCCAGCGTGTGCGCAGCATGGGCAGCAGCAGCGGCTGGGTGACGCGGAAGAAGCCGTTGAGCGAGACGTCGATGACGCGGTGCCACTGCTCGGCTCGCATGCCGGGCATCACCGCGTCGTCGTGGATGCCGGCGTTGTTGACCAGCACCTGCACCGGCCCGCCCTCCAGCATGCGGGCACAGGCGGCGGCGGTGGCGGCGTCGTCGGTCAGGTCGAAGACATGGCATTCGGCCTGGCCGCCGGCCGCGACGATGCGCGCCGCCAGGGCCTCGACGGCCTCCCGGCGACCGTTGGCATGCAGCAGCACGGTGGCGCCGTCGCGAGCCAGGCGCTCGGCGATGGCGCTGCCCAGAGCGCCGCTGGCGCCGGTGACGAGGGCTCGCTTGTTCTGAAGGGTCATCGGGAAGTACCTCCGTTGGTGCGTTCGGCGTGGGCACCTGTCGTGATGGCCAGGCGTGGGCTCAAGGCGCGGCGTCCGGCAGGGGGGTGTTGAGGACGACCACGGCACGACCGTCCGCCACCGGCGCACCGGCAGCATCGAGCACGCGGAAAGCATAGAGCACCTGTTGCGCGTCACCCGACAGGCGCTCGGCATGCAGGTGCAGCGGCGCGGGCGCGTCGTCGAAGCGGGCACGGTGCAGGCGCACGTTGCGGGTGCTGGCCAGGTAGCCGGCCGAGGGCGGCCCGTCGCCGCTGGCGAGCAGGCCGCCATGCAGCGCCATGGCCTGCGCCGCGAACTCGATGGCGCAGGGGGTGAGCAGGCCCGAGGCGGTGCGCATCGGGTTGCCCGGATCCGCGTGGGTGGCGGTCGTGCAGTGGATGGCCTGCGCATCCCAGGCTTCGAGCCGGTCGAGCAGGCACATGCTGCCGGCATGCGGAATGCGCGCGGCGATGCCGTCGCGGTCGAGGGTGGCAGGGGCGGTCACTTCAAATCCGATACGAGCAATACGTTGGCAAAGGGCGTTCCCTGGCTCATGGGCATGGGCTGCACGGCGAAGCCCAGGCGCTGCAGCAGGGCGATCCATTCGTCCAGGGTGCGGCCCCAGGTGGGCGAGACCTTGTGGCCGCGGATGCGCGTCACGGTGCGGTCCACCCACTGGCTGATCGCAAAGCCACGGCGGCTGGCGGCATCGCCGACGCGCAGCAGCAGGCGACCCGGCAGGTCGCCGCGTTCGGCGGCGCCGGCAGCCAATGCCTCTCGCACTCGCACGAGCACGCCTTCCTGCGCGGCATGGTCGACGTAGTGCAGGACGTCGAGGATCACAACCACATCGCAGGCCGGAAAGGCGGCCTCGCACATATTGCCGCAGACGATGGTCGGCACGGGCCGGATGTGGCCGACCGAGCGCTGCGCCCGCTCGACGTCGCGCGGCATGAGTTCGATGCCGGTGTAGCGCGCGTCGCTGGGCAGCGGCGCCCAGGCGGCGGGCCAGGCGCCCTCAGCCCGCATGGCCTGGGCGCTGTGCAGCACGTTGGCGAACAGGCTCTGGCCCGAGCCGATGTCCAGCATGCGCGGCCGGCCTTCGCCGATCAGGCCGCGCTCGACGATGCCGCGGAACACCGGGTCATGGCCCAGCTTGCCGCGCGCGAAATGCCAGGCGAAGTTGCCGCCCTGGCGATAGGGCTCGGTGGCGCGGGCATGGAGTTCGCGCCAGGCGGCGTCGGGGGTGGGCGGGGTCGAGTTCACAGGCGGTTGATCGTGGCGCCCTCTCCCGCGAGGGGAGAGGAGCAAAGGTGGGAAAGGTCCGATGCACCGCGCGGTTTACGCATGGCCGAGCGCATGCGGCAAGGTCACGGCGCGCAGGCCCTGATGCGAGAACTGGGCGAGCAGCGGCGGCAGCACCTCCAGGATGACCGGCCGGCCAGTGGGCGCGGAGGCCGCATGGCCATCGTGCAGCAGCAGGATGTCGCCGGCGCGCAGGCCGCGGGTCAGGCGTGCCAGCACGCGCGCGGGGTCGCGCTCGCGGGTGTCGAAGCCACGGCGGGTCCAGCTCACCAGCTCCAGGCCCAGGCGATGCAACACCGGCGCAAGGAAGGGATTGCGCAGCCCCGCCGGCGCGCGAAAGCAGGTGGGTCGCTGGCCGGTGACGGCCTCGATCATCTGCTGCGCCCGCGCGATCTCGGCCTTGAAGCCGCGCGGCCCCAGAACCGAGAAGTTGTGCCGGTGGCGCGCCGTGTGGTTCTGGATGCTGTGGCCGCGCGCCACGATCTCGCGCGCCAGCGCCGGATGGGCCTGGACCCGCTCGGCGATGCAGAAGAAGGTGGCCTTGTGGCCATGGGCGTCCAGCAGGTCGAGCACGGCCGGCGTCACCGCGGGCTCGGGCCCGTCGTCGATGGTCAGCGCCACCTCGTTTCGCGCTTCGGCCGCCGCAGGCAGGCGCAAGGTGTTCTGGCCCAGCCAGTGGCTGCGCGGCGTGAGGCCGATGGCGGTGATGGCCGCATGGTTGAGCACCACCGCACCCAGTGCCCAGGGCCAGGCCCCCGGCACCAGCAGGCTGGCGCCCATCGCCCCGGCATGCAGCACCGCGCTGCCCTTGAGGAAGGGCGTGGGCTGCCAACGGCCGGCCGTGGCGCTCATGCCCGGGCCGTCCGCGCGAAGGCCGCCGACAGCAGCAGCGCCAGCAGCGCGCCGGGCGCCACCACCTGACCGATCGACGCCAGCGAGGGAATGTCGGAGATGGCGATCAGCGTGAACGAGATCACCGTGGTCAGGTTGGCCAACATGAGCGAGGCGAGCGTGTCCTCGTCGGCATGGCCGGTCTCGCGAAGCTGGTCGAAGAAGAGCGCGTAGTTGGAGCCCACGGCCACCACCAGCAGCAGGCCCACCAGATGCAGGATGGACAACGCCATGCCCATGGCCGCCATTGCACCCAGCGTGAGTGCGACGGCCGCGGCCAGCGGCTGGCACACGGCCAGCAGGCGGCGGCCCGAGCGCAGCCAAGCCCCCAGCAGCAGCACCACGGCCAGCGCGCCCAGGCCCACCTGCACGAAGGCCTCGTGCAGGTAGCGCTTGTAGAGCGCGCCCAGTTCCTCGCCGACCTCGGCCACCGACACGCCCGGCAGGCCCTGCAGTGCGGCGACGACGTCCGCATGCTTGAACTGCGGGCCCGGGTGCAGCGAGATCATGGCGGCCCAGCCGCCGCCCGGCCGCTCGAAGAGCAGCGCGTCGACGACCGCACCCAGCGGGCCCTGGCGCGCATCGTCCCGGCTGATCAGCGGCGCCGCGCGCGCGGCCTCGACCTGGGCCACGAAGGGCGCCAGCCGGTCGGCGGCGATGGGCAGGCCGGCGGTCGCTTCTTCGAGCCGCGAACGCAGCGTGGTGGCATCGGGCAGCGCCTCGCGCCGCTGCATCTGCAGGGCCTGGCTGGGCAGGATGCGGGCCACGCTGTCGTAGCCTAGCAGCACGCCGCGATCGACCAGCGGATCGAGCCGCGCGCCGGCCGCCTCGGCCTGGCGCAGCGCGGCCTCGACGGTGTCGCCGTAGGCCACCACGAGCGTGGCGCCGTCGCTGGCGCCGATGTCGCCGCGCAGTTGCTCGTCCAGCGCCTGCGATTCGCGCGAGACCGGGCTCATGGCGCTGAGGCCGGCGCGCCAGAGCTGGTCGCCCTGCCACAGCACCAGCGCGAAGCCTGCGACGGCCAGCGCCATCAGCGGCAGCCGCAGGCGCGGCAGGCCACGCACGATGGCGCCGGCGGCATGCGCCATGTAGCGACGCAGGCCCCGGCCGGTGGCGCCCTGCGGCGCCAGCACCGGCAACAGAAAGCGCGTGGCCACCGCCGCGGCCACCAGGCCGGCGATCGAGAACACGCCCAGTTGCGCCAGGC
>NZ_CAJYES010000232.1 GCF_913773995.1 uncultured Pseudacidovorax sp. | reverse complement strand
CGCCACGGCGGCCGATCCATCGGCCGGCGCGCGCGAGGCCGAGCAGCGCTCCTGCACCGGCAGCGAGCATCGCAAGGCCCAGCGCCGCCTCGTCGATCCCGTAGTGCGACTTGACGGTGGGAATGTGCACGCCCCAGGTGGCAAAGATGAAGCCGGAGCCGAAGAACTGCGTGCGTGCGGCCCAGCGGGCGGCAGGCAGGCGGGCCGTCGGCTGAATCACCGGTGTCGCACTCATCGGCCGAACGCAAAGACGGCGGGCAGCTTGCCCATGGCGCGCTCGGGCAGGGCACGCCAGGCCTTCACGCTGCGGCTGCTGATCTGTGCCTGCGGCAGCGTGAGGCCCGAGGCCACGGCCAGCCGCGTGTTCGGCTGCAGCGTCTGCACCAGGGCTTGGAGCACGGCCTCGTTGCGGTAGGGCGTTTCAATGACGATCTGCGTCTGCCCGCGTTTGAGCGCCAGGCCCTCCAGGTCGCGGATGCGCTGGCGTCGGGTTTCGGCGTCCTGGGGCAGATAGCCGGTAAAGGCGAAGTCCTGGCCGCCCAACCCGCTCGCGGCCAGGGCGAGCAGTAGGGACACGGGACCGACCAGTGGCACCACCGGCGCTCCCAGGTCGTGGGCGGCGCGCACCACGGACGAGCCGGGGTCCGCCACGGCAGGCATGCCGGCTTCGCTCAGCAGTCCCACGTCGTGGCCGGCCTGGAGATCGACCAGCAGGCCGCGGGCGTCGAAGCCGCCGCCATGGTCGCCTTTCTTGTGCACTTCGCGGGGCAGTTCCCGGATCGACATCTGCTGGATCGGCACGGCAAGCGGCGCCACGCCGTCGATGCGCTTGAGCAGGGCGCGGGCGCTCTTGGCGTTCTCGCAGACCCAATGGCCGAGGCCGGCGGCGGCGCGCAGGGTGGCGGCGGGCAGGCTGTCCTCGACCGGTATCTGGATATCGCAGCCGAAGTCCAGGGGGGCAGGGACCAGATAGAGCGTGCCGGGGCGCGAGTGTCCGGCTGACGGCGTGAGGTTGGGCGGCGCGGAGATCTCGCTCACAGCAGTTCCACCCCCGCGGCGCGCAGCATGCGGCAGGTGCGGATCAGCGGCAGGCCGACGAGGGCCGTGGGATCGTCGTTGTCGATGGCGTCGAGCAGCGCGATGCCCAGGCCTTCGCTCTTGGCGCTGCCGGCACAGTCGTAGGGCTGTTCGGCACGCAGGTACTGTTCGATGGCGGCGTCGCTGAGCGTGCGGAAGGTGACGCGCACGGGTGCCAGATCCTGCTGCACGAAGCCGGTGCGCTGGCAGACCACGGCCAGTGCCGTCTGGAAGACGAGGGTGCGGCCGCTCATTCGGCGCAGTTGCGCGGTGGCGCGTTCATGGTCGCCGGGTTTGCCCAGCGGCTCGCCGTCGAGGTCGGCCACCTGGTCGGAGCCGATGACAACCGCCTCGGGAAAGCGCTCGGCCACGGCCTGGGCCTTGGACAGGGCCAGGCGGGCCGCGAGCGCAGCAGGCGCTTCGCCAGGGCGGGGCGTTTCGTCCACCTCGGGAGGCTGGACTTCGAAGGGCAGGCGCAGCCGCGAGAGCAGTTCGCGGCGGTAGCGGGACGTGGACCCGAGGATGACGGTGCGTTGCATGCGCGGATTCTCGGCGAGCCGTCCGCAGTGCCCGGGTCGGCCACCACGCCGTGCCGCACGGGAGGCGGGACGTAGACTGCGGCCATGAAGACGGAATTCGATGCGGCCCGCCTGGACGTGAAGGCCTTTGCCCAGGCCGGCGCCACCCTGGCCGAAACCAGCCCGCTCGCGCAATGGGCGCGCTTGACCGAGGAGGCGGCCCAGGCCACCAGTGACACGGGGCCGGTTGAAGTGGCCTGGCGCGCAGCCGGTGAGATGCGCGGCAGCGCCGCTGGCCCTGGCGTGCCCTGGCTCCATGTCGAGGCCGATGTCCACCTGCCGCTGGTGTGTCAACGCTGCCTGGGCCCCGTGCAGACCGCGCTGTCGGTGGACCGCTGGTTTCGCTTCGTCGCCGACGAGGCCACGGCCGCTGCCGAGGACGAGGAGGCCGAAGAGGATGTGCTGGCGCTGGAGCCCGACTTCGACCTGCGCGCACTGGTCGAGGACGAGCTGCTGATGGATATTCCTGTCGCGCCCCGCCACGAGGTCTGTCCCGAGCAGCCGCGCTTTTCCGCGGCGGACGAGGATTTCGACGCGGCCGGCAGCGACAAGCCTAATCCCTTCGCCGTGCTCGAAGGCCTGCGCAAGGCCAAGCCCGAATCGAACGATTGACGGGTGCATCGGTGCGGCTCTGGCGCAGATGGGATCGGCTGGGCTATACTCGCTGGCTTCGCGCGCATGCCGCAGGCCCTGTCAGACGATGCACGAGCGCTTCGTGCATGTCCGGGCCGCCCCCGGTGCTCCGCTCCTTTCAGTCAGTCATCGCTGACTGAGCTGCGGCAGGGCACTCGCGGGTTGCAGCGCGGTTTGCCAGTCTGGTTCGACCGCTGGCGCCGCTGCCTCAGGGTCTCGCGCCTTTCCGCCACCCCAACAGATTCGCAGGAGCCAACCATGGCCGTTCAGCAAAACAAGAAGTCGCCTTCGAAGCGCGGCATGCACCGTTCGCACAATGCGCTGGGCGTGCCCGGCATCGCCGTGGAGCCCACCACCGGCGAAACCCATCTGCGTCACCACATCAGCCCCAACGGCTTCTACCGTGGTCGCAAGGTCCTAAAGACCAAAAACGAAGCCTGATTGCCCCTTCAAGGCCAAGGCCCGAGGCTACTGAACCCGTAGCGTCGGGCCTTTGTTTTGATGTCCAGCACCGATCTGCACGCTCCTGCTGCCACGGCAATCACCCTTGCGGTCGATTGCATGGGTGGCGACCATGGCCCTCGCGTCACGCTCGCGGCCTGCCGTCGTTTTCTCGACAACCATCCTGATGCCCGCCTCGTGCTGGTCGGCGTCGAGTCGGCCGTCTCCGGCTTCCGCCACGAGCGGGCGCGGCATGTGGTGGCCACCGAGGTGGTGGGCATGGACGATCCGGTCGAGGTGGCGCTGCGCCGCAAGAAGGATTCGTCCATGCGCGTCGCGGTCCAGCAGGTCAAGGACGGTGCGGCGCATGCGGCCGTCTCCGCCGGCAACACCGGCGCGCTGATGGCCATCGCCCGTTACGTGCTCAAGACGCTGGACGGCATCGATCGGCCGGCCATCGCCACACAGTTGCCCAATATGAAGGGTGGGGCCACCACGGTGCTCGACCTGGGGGCGAACGTGGACTGCGACGCCGAGACACTGCTCCAGTTCGCGGTGCTCGGCTCGGCGCTGGTGTCGTCGATGAGCGGCGACGATTCGCCCACGGTCGGTCTGCTCAACGTCGGCGAAGAGGTCATCAAGGGCAGCGAGGTCATCAAGCGCGCCAGCGTGCTGCTGCGTCAGGCGGCCGAGTCGCGTGACCTCAACTTCCACGGCAACGTCGAAGGCAACGACATCTTCAAGGGCACTACCGACATCGTGGTGTGCGATGGCTTCGTCGGCAACGTCGCGCTCAAGGCCACCGAGGGCGTGGCCTCGATGATCGTGGACTTCCTCAAGCAGGAGTACTCGCGCGGCCTGATGAGCAAGGTCGCGGCGCTGGTCTCCTACCCGGTGCTAAAGGCGCTCAAGAAGCGGCTGGACCATCGTCGCTACAACGGCGCGGCGCTGCTGGGGCTGCGTGGTCTTGTGTTCAAGAGCCACGGGTCGGCCGACGAGCTGGCTTTCGGGCATGCTCTGGATCGCGCTTATGATGCCGCCCGCAACAACCTGCTCGACCGCGTCCGCGCCCGCATCGCCCATGCCGCCCCCCTGCTGGCGCGGCCCGAGGTAACGGCGCCCACCGACAACGCGGCACTCCAAGCTTCATGACGCTCTATTCCCGCATCACCGGCACCGGCAGCTATCTGCCGCCGCGCCGGGTCAGCAACGACGAACTGGCGCAGGAACTGGCTGGTCGCGGCATCGAGACCTCCAACGAATGGATCGTCGAGCGCACCGGCATCCATGCCCGCCATTTCGTGGCGGACGGCGTCAACAGCAGCGATCTGGCGCTGGAAGCCTGTCGCCATGCCCTCGAGGCCGCCGGCCGCAGTGCTGCTGAGGTGGACCTGATCATCGTGGCAACGTCCACGCCCGACATGGTGTTCCCCTCGTCGGCAGCCATCCTCCAGAACAAGCTCGGCATCGCCGGGTGCCCCGCCTTCGACGTGCAGGCCGTGTGCAGCGGCTTCGTCTACGCGCTGACCGTGGCCGACGCCATGGTGCGCACCGGTGCCGCCAAGTGCGCGCTGGTGGTAGGCGCCGAGGTGTTCTCGCGCATCCTCGACTTCAACGACCGGACCACCTGCGTGCTGTTCGGCGACGGTGCCGGCGCCGTGGTGCTGGAGGCCAGCGACACCCCCGGCATTCTGGCCAGCGACCTGCACGCCGACGGCTCGCACGTCGGCATCCTGTGCGTGCCCGGGCATGTGTCGGGCGGTCAGGTGCTGGGCACGCCGCTGTTGCACATGGACGGTCAAGCTGTCTTCAAGCTGGCCGTGCGGGTGCTCGAAGAGGCCGCGCGTGCCACGCTGGCCAAGGCCGGCAAGACCGAGGCCGACATCGACTGGCTGATCCCGCATCAGGCCAACATCCGCATCATGCAAGGCACGGCCAAGAAGCTGAAGCTGGGCCTCGACAAAGTGGTCGTGACCGTGCACGAGCACGGCAACACCTCGGCCGCGTCGATCCCGCTGGCGCTGGACGCCGCGGTGCGTGGCGGGCAGGTGCGCACCGGAGACACGGTCATGCTCGAAGGCGTGGGCGGCGGCTTCACCTGGGGCGCCGTGCTTCTGAACCTGTAGGGCGTTCCCTGCCGCAGGGGCCCGCCCGGCGCCGCGTCGCCACAAGATGCGCGCAGATGGAGACTCAACCACCATGAAGAACTTCGCATTCGTTTTTCCCGGCCAGGGCTCGCAATCCGTGGGCATGCTCGACGCATGGGGGGACCATCCCGCCGTGCGCGAAACGCTCGCCGAGGCGTCCGAAGCGCTGGGCCAGGACATCGGCCTGCTGATCAAGGAAGGCCCGAAGGAAACTCTTGCTCTCACCACCAACACTCAGCCGGTGATGCTGGTGGCCGGCATCGCCGCCTGGCGCGCCTGGCTGGACGAGGGCGGCGCACAGCCGTCCGTGGTGGCCGGTCACTCGCTCGGCGAGTACTCGGCACTGGTCGCTGCCGGCGTGCTGACGCTGGCCCAGGCCGCGCCGCTGGTGCGGTTCCGTGCCCAGGCGATGCAGGAGGCCGTGCCGGTGGGCACCGGCGCCATGGCCGCCGTCCTGGGCATGGCCGCCGAGCAGGTGAAGGCCGGCTGTGCCGAGGCCACTGCCGCGATGGGCGTTCCAGGCGAAGTGGTCGAGGCCGTCAATTTCAACGACCCGATGCAGACCGTGATCGCCGGCAGCAAGGCTGCCGTCGAGCGCGCCTGTGAACCGCTCAAGAGCCAGGGCGCCAAGCGTGCCTTGCCGCTGCCGGTGTCGGCGCCTTTCCATTCCAGCCTGATGAAGCCGGCGGCCGAGGCCCTGGCGCGCCGCCTGGCCGAGGTCGAGCTGAAGGCGCCGCAGATTCCGGTACTGAACAACATCGATGTGGCTGTCGAGACCGATCCGGCCCGCATCCGCGAGGCACTGGTGCGCCAGGCCGCCGGCCCGGTGCGCTGGGTCGAGAGCGTGCAGGCTCTGCACGCCCGGGGTGTCGAGGCCGTCGTCGAATGCGGACCTGGCAAGGTGCTGTCGGGCATGGTCAAGCGCATTGCGCCCGGCCTGGTCAGCGGCTTCATCCAGGATCCGGCCTCGCTGGGCGAAGCGCGGCAACTGGTCGCCTGACGCCGTCTCTCCCTTTATCTGGAAACACGCATGAACACTCCCGCGATCCAGGGCCAAGTGGCCCTCGTCACCGGCGCCACGCGCGGCATCGGCGCAGCCATCGCGCTGGAACTCGCCCAGCGCGGCTACAAGGTCATCGGCACGGGCACGAGCGCCGACGGCGCCGCCAAGATTGGCGCGGCGCTGTCGCCCCACGGCGGTGAAGGCCAGGTGCTGAATGTCACCGACGGCCCGGCCGTGGAGGCCATGATCGACGCCATCGTGAAGGCCCACGGTGGCCTGCATGTGCTCGTCAACAACGCCGGCATCACCCGCGACATGCTCGCCATGCGGCTGAAGGACGAGGACTGGGACGCCGTCATCGACACCAATCTGAAGGCGGTCTTCCGCCTGTCGCGCGCCGTCATCCGTCCGATGATGAAGCAGCGCTATGGCCGCATCATCAGCATCACCAGCGTGGTGGGCGCCTCCGGCAATCCGGGGCAGGCCAACTATGCGGCCGCCAAGGCCGGCGTGGCGGGCATGACCCGCGCCCTGGCTCGCGAGTTGGGTAGCCGTGCGATCACCGTCAACTGCGTGGCGCCCGGCTTCATCGAGACCGACATGACCGCCAGCCTGCCCGAGGCGCAGCAGCAGGCGCTGCTGTCGCAGATCCCGCTGGGCCATCTGGGCAAGCCGGCCGACGTGGCCCATGCCGTGGCCTATCTCGCATCGCCGCAGGCCGGCTACGTGACGGGCCAGGAGCTGCACGTCAACGGCGGCATGTACATGTAATCCACCAGCCGCTGCGCAGCCGGCCTGTCGGGCGAATCTGCGCGATAGGCTGGACAGTGGCTTCTCCGGGCGGCCGTAGGCCCTTGCCGGGACTTCGCCCGGGGCGGCCCGGCTAAAATCCTTGATTCTTTACCACCCTCAGAGGGAACCTAAATGAGCGATATCGAAGCACGTGTCAAGAAAATCATCGCCGAGCAACTCGGCGTGGAGGAGTCGCAAGTGACCAACGAAAAGGCTTTCGTGGCCGACCTGGGCGCCGACTCGCTGGACACGGTCGAACTCGTGATGGCGCTGGAAGATGAATTCGGCATCGAGATCCCGGACGAAGACGCCGAGAAGATCACCACGGTGCAGAACGCCATCGATTACGCCGTCAAGAACCAGAAGGCCTGATCGGCCAAGACCCAAGCCGTTTGCCCGCTGCGCTGCACGACCGGCGCTTTGCGAGGCTCCCTCCTCTCCCGTTTCGCGGGCCTTCGGCTTCACTTCCTCCCGGAACCGTCCCTTCAGTGACGCTCCAGGCGCACGGCGCCCCAGGTCTGGGAGACCCACCATTGCAGAAAGGTTCGCCGGCATGACTCAACGCCGCGTCGTCGTCACCGGGCTCGGTTGCATCTCCCCCGTCGGAAACACTGTGGCCGAGAGCTGGGCCAATCTCGTGGCGGGCCAGTCGGGCATCAGCACCGTCACCAGCTTCGATGCCAGCAACCTGGCTTGCCGCTTTGCGGGCCAGGTCAAGGGTTTCGACATCACCCAATACATCTCCGAGAAGGAAGCGCGTCACATGGACCGCTTCATCCATCTCGGACTGGCCGCCTCCATCCAGGCGGTACAGGACAGCGGACTGCCCACGGGCGACGCCCTCTCGCCTGAACTGGCCGAGCGCATCGGCTGCAACATCGGTTCGGGCATCGGCGGCCTGCCGATGATCGAAGAGACGCATGCCGAACTGACCAACCGGGGTCCGCGGCGCATCTCGCCCTTCTTCGTGCCGGCCTCGATCATCAACATGATCTCGGGCCACCTGTCGATCAAGTACGGCTTCACGGGCCCGAACATCGCGGTGGTCACCGCCTGTACCACCGGCCTGCATGCCATCGGCCTGTCGGCGCGCCTGATCCAGGCCGGCGATGCGGATGTGATGGTGGCCGGCGGTGCCGAGTCGACCGTCTCACCTCTGGGCATCGGCGGCTTCGCGGCCGCCCGTGCGCTGTCCACTCGCAACGACGATCCGGCAACGGCCTCCCGCCCGTGGGACAAGGACCGCGACGGCTTCGTGCTGGGCGAGGGCGCCGGTGTGCTGGTGCTCGAGGAATACGAGCATGCCAAGGCCCGCGGCGCCAAGATCTACGCTGAACTCGTGGGCTTCGGCATGAGCGCCGACGCGTACCACATGACCGCGCCCAGCGTGGACGGGCCGCGCCGCAGCATGCAGGCCGCCCTGCGCAACGCCGGCATCAATGCCGACCAGGTCAATTACCTGAACGCGCACGGCACCTCCACGCCTCTCGGCGACCTGAACGAGACCAACGCCATCAAACTGGCCTTCGGCGACCACGCCCGGAACATGGTGGTGAACTCCACCAAGTCCATGACGGGCCACCTGCTCGGCGGCGCCGGGGGCATCGAGTCGGTGTTCACGGTGCTGGCGGTGCACGAGCAGAAGAGCCCACCGACCATCAACATCTTCAACCAGGATCCGGACTGCGACCTGGACTACTGCGCCAACACGGCGCGCGACATGAAGATCGACGTGGCCGTGAAGAACAACTTTGGCTTCGGCGGCACCAACGGCACGCTGGTGTTCAAGCGGGTCTGACGCGTCCTTCTTCGTTGATCCGCTTGCTTCTCGCCTTTCTGAACCCCCCATGCACCACGCCCCGGCGGTGAGTTTTCCAGTCGGGGTCTCCCGCCGCGCGGCAGCCCTGCAACTCGGGATCGCTTGCGCGGGAGGCCTCGGCACTCTGGGCTGGTGCCTTCACTTCGCCGCTTTCGACGCGTCGACCCTGGTGATCGTCCTCGCCGCAGTGGCCGGGCTGACGCTGGCGTTGGGCGGCGGTCGTGGCGTCCATCGCGGCATGCTGTGGTGGGAGCGCGGCGAGTGGGCGATGACGGACCTGCGGGGCCAGAACCTTCGGTCGGGTTGTAGGCTGGCGGTCGTCATGGATCTCGGCCCTCTGATGCTCGCCCGTTGCGGCTCCGGAGACGCTCGCCCGATCTGGGTGTGGCTGGACCGGGGGGCGGATCCCTCCAGGTGGCGCGCGCTGCGTCGCGCTGCCTTCGACGGCGAGCGCGACGGGGTCACGCCTGAGCGGGGGACACCTGCATGAACGCCGCCGTGCCTCCTCCCGCGCCGCCACCCGGCAGTCCGGGTGCGGCCGACCTGGTGCTGGTCCAGCGCACCCTGGCGGGCGACGCCAAGGCCTTCGAGTTGCTGGTGGTCAAGTACCAGCGGCGAATCGAACGCCTGATCGGCCGAATGGTGCGGGATGTGGATCTGGTGGAGGACATCGCGCAGGAAACCTTCATCCGCGCATACCGGGCGCTGCACCAGTTTCGCGGCGACGCGCAGTTCTACACCTGGCTGTATCGCATTGCCGTCAATACCGCCAAGAAGGCGCTGGTGGACATGAAACGCGATCCGACGGTCTCCGAAGCGGCGCTGCGCAGCAGCGACGAGGATGATGAAACTTACCGTGGCGGAAACGAACCAATCAGCGACGAAACCCCTGATTCCGTGCTTGCGGCCAACGAAGTGGCCGCTGCGGTGAATGCCGCCATGGAGGCGCTGCCGGCCGAATTGCGGCAGGCGGTGACCTTGCGTGAGATCGAGGGGTTGAGCTACGAGGAGATCGCCGAGGCCATGAATTGCCCGATCGGGACCGTCCGCTCGCGCATCTTCCGGGCCCGGGAGGCGATTTCTACGAGAGTGAAGCCCCTGCTGGAGAACCAGTCGGGCAAACGTTGGTGAGCAGGTGAACCCCATGAACGAGTTTAGGAACCAGGCCTTCGAGCAGATGTCGGCCTTGATGGACGGCGAAATGCAGGCGCATGAGATGGCGCGCGCCGTGCAGGAAGTGGCGGGCGACGACACGCTGCGCGCCTCGTGGCAGATGTATCACTTGGTGGGCGAGGCACTGCGGACGGGGCGGCACACCGCCTGCACCGACAGTGACGCCTTCCTCGACAAGTTCCGCCAGCGCATGGCCCAGGAGCCGCAAATACCGCGGCCCGTCGAGGTGGCGCAGCCGCCCGTCGAATGGACCCGGCAGGCAGAGGCGGCCAACGAGCCTGTGTTCCGCTGGCGGCTGGTGGCCGGCGTGGCCTCGGTGGCGGTGGCAGCGGCGGTTGGTTGGAGCTTTGTCTCCGGCACAGGGACGAATGGCGGGGCGCAGATGGCACGCCAGGACGGCGGCGTGCCCACTTTGGCGTCGAACAGTCCGGCGCCGGTCCAGCAGCAGAGCCTCGTTCAGGTCGGCAACCGACCCGAGGTGATGTTGCGAGATCCGCGCCTGGACGAGTTGCTGGAAGCGCACCAGGAGGCCGGCGGCGCGTCGCAGATGCCCTCCGGCTTTTTGCGAAACGCGACCTTCGAAACGCCTTCTCGCTGACCGAGCGGATCGCCATTCCATTGCCGATGCCCGTTTCTCCTGCCTCGCGCCGCCGACTGGTTGCGACCGTTCCCGCCGCCTTGCTGGTCTTGGCTGCCGCGCCCGCCGGCGCGCAGGCTGCACCGCCTCCGGGAGGCCCCGCTGCGCAGCCCAGTGGCTTGCCGCCTGTGCAGGCGCCCACGGGCTCGGGTGCAATCGACTGGCTGCGTCGCATGCACGAAGCTGCGCGCACCACCGAATACGTGGGCACCTTCGTGGTGTCGACCGGCGCTGGCGCGTTGTCGAGCGCGCGCATCTGGCACGCTTGCGACGGCCCGGTGTGCATCGAGCGCGTGGAGACGCTGTCGGGGCCGCAGCGATCCACCTTCCGCCGCAACGAACTGGTCCGCACCTTTTTGCCGGACCAGCGGCTGGTCAAGACCGAGCAGCGCGAGAACCTCGATGTCTTCCCCAATCTCCTGGGGGCCACCGAGGGTTCCATCACCGAGTTCTACGATGCCCGCCCGCTCGGTCGTGGCCGTGTCGCAGGCATCGAGGCCGATGTGGTCCAGATCGTCGCCCGCGATGCGATGCGCTTCGGCTACCGTGTGTGGTGCGAGCGACGCTCGGGCCTGGTGTTGAAGCTGCAGACTCTCGATGCGCGCGGCGCCGTGGTGGAGCAGTCGGCCTTCTCTGAACTCCAATTCGAGGAGCCGATGCCCGTTCCGGCGCTGGCCGAGATGATGGACAACACCCAGGGCTGGAAGACCGAGCGCTCCAAGCTCGAGTCCGTCAATGTCGATGCCGAGGGCTGGACGCTGTCGCAGCCCGTCCCCGGTTTCAAGCCGGTCAGCAGCTACCTGCGTCCCATCGGCGAGCCGCGCTTCTTCTTCGGGCCGCGCAAGCGCATCCTGCAGTGGACCTTCTCCGACGGGTTGGCCACGGTGTCACTGTTCCTGGAGCCGTACGGCGACCAGCCGCGCCAGGAAGGGTCCCAGGCCCAGGGCGCCACCTACACCCTCTCGCGCAAGCTGCCCGACGCCGCGGGCGACTGGTGGCTCACCGCGGTGGGCGAGGTGCCCATGCGCACCCTGGACGCCTTTGCCCGCGCGCTTGCGCGCACGCGCTGAACCTTTCGCCGGCTGGGCCTTCTCAAGGGCATCTGCCGCGAGGTGTGGCGCAGCGGCTATCGTGGATGCTCGCCCCCTTGCTCCCCGTGTTGTTGAAAGAAGTCCGAGGATGACGAACAGAGACCGTTTCATGTCTTCTTCTACCCTGGCTCGCCGCCTGCCGGCACTGGCCTTCGCTGCACTGTCCGGGTTGACGCTGCTGGTCCCGATGCAGCCGGCCGTGGCGCAGGCCGCACAGGCGACCCGCACGCTGCCCGACTTCACCGACCTTGTCGACCAGGTCGGACCGTCCGTTGTGAACATCCGCACCGTCGAGCGGGTCACGCGTCGCGGCTCCGGGGAGATGGACGAGGAGATGCAGGAGTTCTTCCGCCGTTTCTTCGGCCAGCCGCTGCCCAACGTTCCGCGGCAGAACCGGCCCCAGCAGCAGCCGCAAGAGGAAGAGCGGCCCCGCGGCGTCGGCTCGGGCTTCATCCTCACCGCGGACGGCTATGTGATGACCAATGCCCACGTCGTCGAGGACGCGTCGGAGGTGATCGTTACGCTCACCGACAAGCGCGAGTTCAAGGCCCGCATCGTCGGTGCCGACAAGCGAACCGACGTGGCCGTGGTCAAGATCGACGCCACGGGCCTTCCGGCGGTCAAGGTGGGCGACATCTCCCGTCTGCGCGTGGGCGAATGGGTCATGGCCATCGGCTCGCCCTTCGGCCTGGAGAACACCGTGACGGCGGGCATCGTGAGCGCCAAGCAGCGCGACACGGGCGAATACCTGCCCTTCATCCAGACCGACGTGGCCATCAACCCGGGCAACTCGGGCGGGCCGTTGATCAACATGCGTGGCGAGGTCGTGGGCATCAACAGCCAGATCTATTCGCGGTCGGGCGGCTTCATGGGCATTTCCTTCTCGATCCCGATCGATGAGGCGATCCGCGTCAGCGACCAGTTGCGTGCGACGGGCCGCGTGTCCCGCGGGCGCATCGGCGTGCAGATCGACCAGGTGAGCAAGGATGTGGCGGAATCCATCGGCCTGCCCAAGGCGCAGGGCGCGCTGGTGCGCGGTGTCGAAAGCGGCTCACCGGGCGACAAGGCCGGCATCGAGCCCGGCGACGTCATCCTGAAGTACGACGGCCGCGACATCGAGCGGCCGAGCGACCTGCCGCGCATGGTCGGCAACACCAAGCCAGGGACCAAGACCACGGTGACCGTGTTCCGCCGCGGCGGGACGCGTGACCTCTCGATCACGGTGGCTGAGCTGGAGGCCGACCAGCCGACGCGCCGGCCTGCCGCGGGCAAGGAAGAGCCCAAGCCCTCCGTCTCGGCGGCCGCAAAGTCGCTGGGGTTGGCGCTGGCCGAACTCACAGACGCCCAGCGGCGCGAGCTCAAGCTGCGCGGCGGCGTCCGGGTCGAATCCGCCACCGACGCGGCGGCCCGCGCGGGTCTGCGCGAGGGCGACATCATCCTGTCGGTGGGCAACGTGGAAGTCACCAGCCTCAAGGAATTCGATGCTGCGCTGGCCAAGATTGACAAGAGCAAAGCGGTCAGCGTGCTTTTCCGGCGCGGGGATTGGGCCCAGTACGCCTTGATCCGCCCCGCCCGCTGACTCCCGCGACCAGTGCGACGGCCACGTCGGGACCGCCGCCGGCCGGCCCGGAGTGGCCCCGTCCATGACTTGGTTTTGGGGTCATTCGGGCGCCCCTGCTCGGCCTTGCCGAAGGGCTTCGGATAAAAATTTGCGAACAACCTCTGGAGGTTGATAGGGTTGATCGTTGTAGGCGGTTCCAAGGCGCTAACAACCATTTCGGTAGAATGCGCCCGCCTCAGTGCGGTTTTGCTTCATAAGCGGCCATCGCTTGTTCACGATGCGGGATTCAAGGTCGCCATGCACCGTTGGTCCACAGATCGCCCACAAGTTGTCCAGAAAACAACCCACACAGCCTGTGAATAAGGTGTTGATAAATTCCTGTTGCTGACCTGCAACGAGGCTTCCCCGGCGTCCGCCGGCCTGTACGCGCCCCCCGTTTTGCCTACAATGAAGTTCCAACTACTGCAGTTGCCATTGCTTGTTGGTTCAGGGCGCGTCTGCCAAGGACGCGCCCTTTTTTCTTGTGCGCTCCCGTTGCTGCGCTAGCAAATTCAAAGACTTAAGTCTGCTCGTTGATGAACCACATCAGAAACTTCTCGATCATTGCGCACATCGATCACGGCAAGTCCACGCTGGCGGACCGCCTGATCCAGCGTTGCGGTGGCTTGGCCGAGCGCGAGATGGAAGCGCAGGTGCTCGACTCCATGGACATCGAGAAGGAGCGTGGGATAACCATCAAGGCACAGACCGCGGCACTGCACTACAAGGCCAAGGACGGGCAGGTCTACAACCTCAACCTCATCGATACGCCGGGCCACGTGGACTTCTCGTACGAGGTCTCGCGCTCGCTGTCCGCCTGTGAAGGTGCGCTGCTCGTCGTCGATGCTTCGCAGGGTGTGGAAGCGCAGACGGTGGCCAACTGCTACACGGCGCTGGACCTCGGTGTCGAAGTGCTGCCGGTCCTCAACAAGATGGATCTGCCCCAGGCCGATCCGGACCGCGCGAAGGAAGAGATCGAGGATGTGATCGGCATCGATGCCGGTGACGCCATCCCCTGCTCGGCAAAGACCGGCATGGGCGTGGACGAGATCCTGGAGGCTGTCGTTGCCAAGATCCCCGCGCCGCGCGGAAACCCGGATGGCGCGCTGCGCGCCATGATCATCGACAGCTGGTTCGACGCCTACGTGGGCGTGGTCATGCTGGTGCGCGTGGTCGATGGCCGGCTGGCCAAGGGCGAGCGCATCAAGCTGATGGCCACGGGCGCCACCTACAACGCCGACAACCTGGGCGTGTTCACGCCGGCGAACGAGCCGCGCAACAGCCTGGAGGCGGGCGAGGTGGGCTACATCATCGCCGGCATCAAGGAACTGCAGGCCGCGAAGGTGGGCGACACGGTCACGCTGATCAAGCAGGGCTCCGGCGGCGCCGCCTTCACGGCCACCGAGCCGCTGCCGGGCTTCAAGGAGATCCAGCCGCAGGTCTTCGCGGGCCTGTACCCGACTGAGGCCAGCGAATACGACCAGTTGCGCGACGCGCTGGAGAAGCTCAAGCTCAACGACGCCTCGCTGCACTTCGAGCCCGAGGTGTCGCAGGCGCTGGGCTTCGGCTTCCGCTGCGGCTTCCTGGGCCTGCTGCACATGGAGATCGTGCAGGAGCGCCTGGAGCGCGAGTTCGACCAGGACCTGATCACCACCGCGCCGAGCGTCGTGTACGAGGTGCTCAAGAGCGACGGCGAGGTCATCATGGTGGAGAACCCCTCCAAGATGCCCGACATCGGCCGCATGGCCGAGATCCGCGAGCCGATCGTGACGGTGCACCTGTACATGCCGCAGGAGTACGTGGGTCCGGTGATGACGCTGGCCAACCAGAAGCGCGGCGTGCAGATCAACATGGCCTACCACGGCCGCCAGGTGATGCTCACCTACGAGATGCCCCTGGGCGAGATCGTGCTGGACTTCTTCGACAAGCTGAAGTCGGTGAGCCGCGGCTATGCCTCCATGGACTACGAGTTCAAGGAGTACCGCGCCTCCGACGTGGTCAAGGTCGACATCCTGCTCAACGGCGACAAGGTGGATGCGCTGTCCATCATCGTGCACCGCAGCCAGTCGCAGTACCGCGGCCGGGCGGTGGTGGCCAAGATGCGCGAGATCATCAGCCGCCAGATGTTCGACGTGGCCATCCAGGCCGCCATCGGCGCCAACATCATCGCCCGCGAGACCGTGAAGGCGATGCGCAAGAACGTGCTGGCAAAATGTTACGGCGGCGACATCACCCGCAAGCGCAAGCTGCTCGAGAAGCAGAAGGCCGGCAAGAAGCGCATGAAGCAGATCGGCTCGGTCGAGGTGCCGCAGGAAGCCTTCCTCGCCATCCTGCAGGTCGAGGACTGAGCGGACCTGCCGGTCCGCCGCCACTCAGCTTCCCCCAGAACAATTCCAAGCGATGCCCATCCTCACCTCCCTGATCCTCGCCGCGTTCGCCGGCTACATCGGCGCCTGGTACGTCGGCGCGGTGGAGGGCAACTTTGCCCTGCTGCTGTTCCTGGCGACCGTGGTCACGGGCCTGTACTGGCTGGCCGAGCGACTGGTCTTCCTGCCGCGGCGCCGCCGCGCGGCGCAGGCCTTCGAGACTGCCCAGGCCCAGCGCCGCGAAGAACTCAAGCGCCAGGGCATCGACCGGCTCGACACCGACGACGGCGGCAAGACGCGCGAGCGGTTGCTGGCACAACCCTGGTGGCTCGACTGGACGGCGGGCCTGTTCCCGGTGATCCTGGTCGTCTTCCTGTTGCGCTCCTTCGTGGCCGAGCCGTTCAAGATCCCGTCCGGATCGATGATGCCGACGCTGCTGACCGGCGACCTCATCCTGGTCAACAAGTTCACCTACGGCCTGCGCCTGCCGGTGCTGGGCACCAAGATCACCGAGGGCACGCCGCTGGCCCGGGGTGACGTGGTCGTGTTCCGCTATCCGCCGCAGCCGTCGATGGACTACATCAAGCGCGTCGTCGGCGTGCCGGGCGACGAGGTGTCCTACCAGAACAAGCGGTTGACGATCAACGGCCAGCCCGTGAGCAAGGAGGCGCTGCCGGACTACTTCGACGAAGACACCATGCGCTACTCGAAGCAGTATTCCGAAAAGCTGGGCGCCGTCGACCACCGGATCCTCAACGACGAGACCCGTCGCGCGGGTCTGTCGGACGCAGAGATCATGGCCTTCCCCAACCGTGAAAATTGTCGTTACAGTGTTGAGGGATTTGTTTGCAAAGTGCCGGCCGGTCAGTACTTCATGATGGGCGACAACCGCGACAACTCCCTCGATTCGCGCTATTGGGGTTTCGTGCCGGACCAGAACGTCGTGGGCCGCGCCTTCTTCATCTGGATGAACTTCGGCAACCTCAAGCGGATCGGGCCATTCCACTGATCAGGCGCCGAAGGAGTGAAGTTCATGAGGGCAGGTGAGGGCAGAACCCGTCAGCGGGGCATTTCGTTCATCGGGTTGTTGTTCGTGGTGGTCGTGCTGGGTTGCGTCGGTGTGGTCGCCGCACAACTGGTGCCCACCTTGATCGAGTACCAAGCCATCATGAAGGCGGCGGAGCGGGCCAAGGCCGGCACCACGGTGCCCGAGGTCCGCTCGCTCTTCGACCGCGGCCAGGCCATCGACGACTTCACCGCCATCTCGGGCAAGGACCTCGATGTGCAGAAGGTGGGCGACAAGGTGGTGGTCTCCTTTGCGTACGAGAAGCAGATCCATCTGGTCGGACCGGCCTGGCTGCTGATGAAATACTCCGGCCGCACCGACTGAGAGCCGCTCCGGGTTCCAGCAGGCTGCGGCGCCACAACGACAGGAAAGTCTTCACGTGAATCCGAGCGGCCTGGCGGCGCTCCAGGCGCGCCTGGGGCATGCCTTTTCCGACGAGCGCCTGTTGCAGCGGGCCCTCACGCACCGCAGTTATTCGGCCGAGCACAACGAGCGCCTCGAATTCCTGGGTGATTCGGTGCTGGGCCTGGCCATTTCGCATCTGCTCTACACCCGGCTGGCCCGTCAGGCGGAGGGCGACCTGTCGCGCGTGCGCGCCAACCTCGTGAAGCAGGACACGCTCCACGGCATCGCGCAGCGGCTGGAACTGCCCGGCCTGCTGCGGCTCGGCGAGGGCGAGGCCCGTTCGGGCGGTGCGGCCCGCCCCTCGATCCTGGCCGATGCGGTCGAGGCGCTGATCGGCGCTGTGTACCTGGACGCCGGCTTCGGCCCGGCGCAGGCGCTGGTCCAACGACTCTATGCCGGGATCGAGATCGATCCGCAGATGAGTGCGGCGTCCAAGGACCCGAAGACCGAACTGCAGGAATGGCTGCAGGGCCACAAAATGAAACTGCCGA
>NZ_CAJYES010000231.1 GCF_913773995.1 uncultured Pseudacidovorax sp. | reverse complement strand
GCGGGCCTGTCCTTCGGCAGGCCCGCAGCCCGCCCGCCCTGCGCTCCTCGGCGCCCCACAGGCGCGCCGCCACGCCCTCACCGGCACAAGGGCCTGCGTTGCGGGTAAATGGCCGGCACTGACTCCTTCCCCCGCTGGGGGAAGGCAGGGATGGGGGCAGTGCACCGCAGTCGTTCCGTTCCCCACGGCACTGATCTCGCTAGTGCCGACACGCCGTCTCCAGCGCGTCGGGGCCGGGGCCTGGGGGCCGCGGGCGATTTCTGAAAAAGTATGAGCCCGCGGCCCCCAGGCCCCGGCCCCGCCGCGCGCACCCTGGCGCATGCACCCCGGCGCCCACACCCCGACCCGTGCACAGCTGTACCGAACCCGAATCGGACGAGAACCAGATCAGGCTGGGCCTCACCCCCAGCGCGGCGCCGGCTCGTCCTTCAGCACCTGCCGCCGCTGCGCATAGTCCGGCAGCACGCGGCCCACCTCGTCCCAGAAGCGCGGACTGTGGTCCATCACCCGCAGGTGCGCCAGCTCGTGCACGACCACGTAGTCGATGATCGGCAGCCGGTAGTGGATCAGCCGCCAGTTCAAACGGATCGAGCCATCCGCGCTCGCGCTGCCCCAGCGGGTGGCGGCGTTGGACAGCGACAGTCTGGTCCACTGCACCCCCAGCTGCGGCGCGAAATGCGCCAGCCGCTCCGCGAAGACACGCCGCGCCTGTCGCGTCAGCCAGGCCTGCGCCGCATCGCGGATGCGCGCCTCGCCCACGTCCGGCGACAGTGCCAGACGCAGCACCTGCGGCGCATCGGCACTGCCGTCGCCCACATCCAGCAGGCCGCCCGCGCCGGCCTGGCGGTCGGTCGGGTCCAGGCGCAAGGTGACCATCCGCCCCAAAAAGGGCAGCTGCGCCCCATCGCGCCAGGCGATGCGGCCGGCTTCCTGCTGCGACTCGCGCTGACGCGCCTCCGACAGCTTGCGGAGGATCCAGCCCGCCTTCTCCTGCAGAGCCGATTCGACATCGCGGATGGCGGCCCAGCGCGGGGCGCGCACCGACAGACCGTCCGCGCCCACCGAGAAGCCGATGGTCCGGCGGTGCCCGCGGTCAAAGGCATAGGCGATGCGCACGTCGCCCAGCACGATCTCGCGCGAGGCGCGCGGATGGGTGAAGACGAGGGTGCGGGCGTCCGGGCCGCGCAGCGGCCTGGCCGGCGCCGCACCGCCCTCGGGCGATGGCGCCACGCCGCGCGGCTTTGCGGGAACGACCGGCGGCTCGACGGCCGGCGACGGCGCTGGCGCCGGCGAATCGCCGAACAGGTCCAGCGTCAGCTGCAACAGCCGGTGCATGCCTGCGCCCTGCTTGCCGGCCGCCTTCAGCGGTAGGCCTCCGGGTCCAGGCGGCGCATCTCGGCCTCGATCCAGGCCTGCACCTCGACCATGAGTTCGTCCGCCTTGCGACCCGCGCTCGGGATGGCAGGGCCGATGGACACATGCACCGTGCCCGGCGTCTTGACGAAGGCCTTGCGCGGCCAGCAGCGGGCCGAGGTCACGGCGATGGGAATGACCGGCGCGCCGGTCTCGACCGCCAGCCGCGTGCCGCCCGTCTTGTACTGGCCCACCTCGCCGCGCGGGATGCGCGTGCCCTCGGGAAACATGATGATCCACACGCCCTTGGCCAGCAGCTTCTTGCCCTGCGCCACCACCTTCTGGAAGGCCTGTGTGCGCTGCTTGCGGTCGATGTGCACCATGTCCAGCCGCGACATGGCCCAGCCGAAGAAGGGCACGTACAGCAGCTCCTTCTTGAATACATAGGCCAGCGGATGCGGCATGAGCGTGGGCATCAGGAAGGTTTCGTACGTGGACTGGTGCTTGACCAGCAGCACCGCACCCGCCTCCTTGTCCTGCGGCAGGTTCTCCATGCCCAGCACCACGGGCCGGATGCCGAGGATCCAGCGCGCCCCGCCGATGGCCACGCCCAGCCAGCCGGCAGCGATGCGGTAGAGCGGCTCGCCGCGCACGAAGAGCGACGCCAGCAGCAGGAAGATGGCCCACGGGACGACGGTGACCGCCATCCACAGCACGTGAAGGGTCGAACGGAGAAAGGCCATCGGACGAAGAAGAGAAGGAGAAGAGGGAAGCGGTGCGCGCCGGACGTCGACCAGGCTCAGCGCCCGTGCGGTGCGCGGTGGCGCCCGCGCGTGGGCGAGGCCGGAACGAAGCCGGAACAGGTTCTCGCGGGCAAGACGGGCATGGCGAAGAGCACTCAGCCGCGCGGGCCCGTCGGCCCGGCTGTCGGCGAGGCGGGTGCCGGCGCCGCATGGTCCTCGCGCGCCAGCAGGAAGCGCACAAAGTCGGCCAGGTCCTCGTGCACCTGGGTGCCGGGCGGAAACTCGGGCGGCAGCGGATGAACGCCGCGACAGGCCGCGCCCATTCCCGTGAGCAGCAGGTGCGGCTCGCAGCCGGCGGCGGCGCCGGCCTGCAGGTCGCGCAGGCTGTCGCCCACCGTGGGCACGCCGCGCAGGTCGATGCCGAAGCGCTCGCCGATCTGCCTGAACAGGCCGGGCTTGGGTTTGCGGCAGTCGCAATCGTCCTCAGGACTGTGCGGGCAGTAGAAGATGGCGTCGACCCGGCCGCCGAAGGTGGCCAGCATCTTCTGCATCTTGGCGTGCATGGCGTTGAGCGAGGCCACGTCGAACAGGCCACGGCCCAGGCCCGACTGGTTGGAGGCGATCACCACATGCCAGCCGGCCTGGTTGAGCCGCGCGATGGCTTCGAGCGCGCCGGGCAGCGGCGTCCACTCGGTGTCGCTCTTGACGAAGTCGTCGCGGTGCTCGTTGATGCTGCCGTTGCGGTCCAGGATCACCAGCTTGAGGGCCTGGCTGCGCTGCTGCTGGCGAACGTTCTCGGGCATGGTGGACTCGCTGGTGAAGGAGGGAGCGAGAGGCCGGTCAGGCCGCCAGGCGCTCCAGCAGCGCCACGCGGTTCATCGCCCGGTGCAGCGCGGCCAGCAGGCCCAAACGGTTCAGGCGCAGGTCGGCCTCGTCGGCATTGACCATCACGCCGTCGAAGAAGGCATCGACCGGCGCGCGCAGCGCGGCCAGGGTCTGCAGCGAGGCGGTGTAGTCGCCGGCGGCGAATTGCGCGTCGGCCTGCGGCACCACCTGCTGCATGGCCTGGTAGAGGGCCTGCTCGGCGGGCTCGCGCAGCAGGCCTTCGGTGACATGGGCATCGGCCTCGGGCGACTTCTTGAGGATGTTGCCGATGCGCTTGTTGGCGGCCGCCAGGGCCGGCGCCTCGGGCAGGCGGGCGAAGGCGCGCACGGCAGCGAGCAGGCGCGGCACCTCGGCCAGGCGCGGCGGGCGCTGGCCGAGCACGGCGTCGACTTCCTGCGCGCTGGCGCCCTGCTCGCGCAGGCTGCCGGCCAGGCGGTCCTGGATGAAGTCCAGCAGCTGGGCGCGGGCATTGGGCTCGGTGGCCAGCGCACGCATGGCGCCGAGGGCGATGTCGATCAGCGCGGGCAGTTCCAGCGGAAGGTCGCGCTCAATCAGCATGCGCACCACGCCCAGCGCATGGCGGCGCAGCGCAAAGGGATCGCGGTCGCCGGTGGGCAGGTTGCCGATGCCGAACATGCCGGCCAGCGTCTCCAGCTTGTCGGCCAGGGCCACCGCCAGGCCGACCGTGCCGCGCGGCAGCTCGTCGCCGGCGAAGCGGGGTTTGTAGTGGTCCTCGATGGCATCGGCCACGGCCGCAGGCAGGCCGTCGTTGAGCGCGTAGTAGCGCCCCATGATGCCCTGCAGCTCGGGGAACTCGCCCACCATGTCGGTGACCAGGTCGGTCTTGGCGAGCCGGGCAGCCTGCTCGGCCTGGGCCGCGAGGGCGCCGTCGCCCAGCTGGGTGGCGATGGCCTTGGCGATGGCCACGACGCGCTGCACGCGCTCGCCCTGCGTGCCCAGCTTGTTGTGGTAGACCACCTTGTCCAGCAGCGGCAGGCGCGATTCGAGGCTCTTCTTGCGGTCCTGGTCGAAGAAGAACTTGGCGTCGGCCAGGCGCGGGCGCACCACGCGCTCGTTGCCGCCGGTGACGGCGCTGGCATCGTCGGGGCGGATGTTGCTCACCACCAGAAAGCGGTGCGTCAGCCGGCCCTGCGCGTCCAGCAGCGGAAAGTACTTCTGGTTGGCCTTCATCGTCAGGATGAGGCATTCCTGCGGCACGCCCAAAAACTCCTGCTCGAAGCTGCAGGTGAGCACGTTGGGCCGCTCGACCAGGGCCGTGACCTCGTCAAGCAGGGCGTCGTCGCGGATGGGCTCGCAGCCATTGCCCACGGCCAGCGCGGCCGCGGCCAGCTGCCGCGCGATCTCGGCGCGGCGGGCCTCGAAGCCGGCGATGACGGCACCCTCTTCCTCCAGTTGCAGCGCGTAGTGGTCGGCGTCGCGCAGCACGACCGGGTCGACCGCGGCCTCGAAGCGGTGGCCGTGCGTGTCGCGGCCGGCCTCCAGACCCAGGGCGGTGACGGGCACCACCTCGGCGCCGTGCAGCGCCACCAGGCCGTGCGCCGGGCGCACGAAGCTCACGCTGCTCCAGCCGGGCAGCTCGCAGCGGGCTTCCAGCTGGTAGCTCATGACCTTGGGGATGGGCAACTTGGCGATGGCCTCGGCCAGGGCCTTCTGCAGGCCCTCGGCCAGCGTGGCGCCAGCCACGGTGCTGTCATGGAACAGCGCCTCGGCCTTGCCGTCGGGGGCGCGGCGCAGGCCGGCGGCGGCCGACGCATCCAGGCCCAGGGCCGCCAGCTTCTTGGCCAGCGCGGGCGTGGGCTGTCCGGCGGCGTCCAGGCCCACGCTGACCGGCATCAGCTTCTGCGAGACGGCCTTGTCGGCGGCGCGCGGCGCCACGTTCGTGAGGTGCGCGGCCAGGCGGCGCGGCGAGGCATAGGCCGTGAGCACCGAGGCGCCACCGGCCAGGCCTTGCGCAACGAGCTGATCGCGCAGCACGCTGGCGAAGGCGTCGCCGAGCTTCTTGAGCGCCTTGGGCGGCAGTTCCTCGACGAAGAGTTCGACGAGCAGGCTGGGATGCGAGGACGTGGCGTTCATGGCTCAGGCGGCGGCTTTCTCGCCGGCGGCGGTGGACTCGTTGTTCTTCTTGGGGATCTGCGCGACCCATTCGCGCGGCGCCAGCGGGAAGCCCAGGCGCTCGCGGCTGTCGTAGTAGCTCTGCGCCACCGACCGGGCCAGGTTGCGGATGCGGCCGATGTAGGCGGCGCGTTCGGTCACGCTGATGGCGCCGCGCGCATCCAGCAGGTTGAAGGTGTGGGCGGCCTTGAGCACCTGCTCGTAGGCCGGCAGCGCCAGCTGTTCCTGCATGAGGTGCTTGGCCTGCTTCTCGTGTGCACCGAAGGCGGTGAACAGGAAGTCGGCGTCGGAGTGCTCGAAGTTGTAGGTCGACTGCTCCACCTCGTTCTGGTGGTAGATGTCGCCATAGGTCACGCCCGGGGCGTACTCCAGGTCGAAGATGCTTTCCTTGCCCTGGATGTACATGGCCAGGCGCTCCAGGCCGTAGGTGATCTCGCCCGTGATCGGCCGGCAGTCGATGCCGCCCACCTGCTGGAAATAGGTGAACTGTGTCACCTCCATGCCGTTGAGCCAGACCTCCCAGCCCAGGCCCCAGGCGCCCAGCGTGGGGTTCTCCCAGTCGTCCTCGACGAAGCGCACGTCGTTCTTCTTCAGGTCGAAGCCCAGGGCCTCCAGGCTGCCAAGGTAGAGCTCGAGGATGTTGGAGGGCGCGGGCTTGAGCACGACCTGGAACTGGTAATAGTGCTGCAGGCGGTTGGGGTTCTCGCCGTAGCGGCCGTCCTTGGGTCGGCGGCTGGGCTGCACGTAGGCGGCCTTCCACGGCTCGGGGCCCAGGGCGCGCAGGAAGGTGGCGGTGTGGCTGGTGCCTGCGCCCACTTCCATGTCGTAGGGTTGCAGCAGGGCGCAGCCCTGGGCGTCCCAGTAGGCCTGGAGCTTGAGGATGATCTGTTGGAAGGTCAGCATGGTGCGGGGAAGAGGCAGGCGGGCCGCGCGGCGGGCGCAGCGGCGGCGCAGGGAACCGGGCATTTTATGGGTGCGCCCGCCGCACGGGGCGGCGGCGGGCATGCGGGGCCGGCGGGCGACTACACGGGCTGGCGGCGCGCGGCCCTGGCCAAGTCGGCCGCCGGTCAGCAGCATGTCGGCTTCGCCCGACACCCCGCCGCCCCCATGCCTCCCGCACCTGCCCTCGCCCCCGACGCGCCCCTGTTCGTGGTGCTCAACCGTGGCTCGGGCCGCGGCAGCGCGGACGAAGCCCGCCAGGCCATCGAGGCGGCCTGCCGCGCGGCCGGCCGGCCGCTGACGCTGCGCACCATCGACCGGGCCCACCGCGTACCCGAGTTGGCGCGTGAGGCGGTGGCGTCCGCGCTGGCCCAGGGCGGCATCGCCGTTGCAGCGGGAGGCGATGGCACCATCAACGCCGTCGCCCATGCCGCCCTGCGCGCCGGCTGCGCCTTCGGCGTGCTGCCGCAGGGCACCTTCAACTACTTCAGCCGGGTGCACGGCATCCCGGCGCCCATCGAGGAGTCGCTGCAGTCGCTGCTGACCGGCACGCCGCAGCCCGTGCAGGCCGGCGAGGTGAACGACCGCGCCTTTTTGGTCAACGCCAGCCTGGGGCTCTATGCCCGCATGCTGGAAGAGCGCGAGGACTTCAAGGCCCGCTTCGGTCGCCGACGCTGGGTGGCCTTCGGCGCCGCGCTGGCCACGCTGCTCAAGGGCTTTCGCACCTGGACGCTCACGGTGAGCGCCGGCGGCGGCACGCAGGTGCTGCGCACGCCCACGCTCTTCGTCGGCAACAACGCGCTGCAGTTCGAGCAGGTGGGCGTGGAGGAAGGCCAGGCCGTGGAAGAAGGCGGTGCCCTGGCCGCCATCGCGCTGGAGCCGCTGGGCCGGCTCGCCATGATCGGGCTGGTGCTGCGGGCGGCCATGGGCCGGCTGGGCAACGCGTCGAAGGTGCGCAGCTTCGCCTTCCGGGAGATCGAGGTGCAGGCCGCGGCAGGCGCGCCGCAGCGCCGACGCGTGCGGGTGGCCACCGACGGCGAGGTGCAGTGGATGGACATGCCGCTGCGCTTCCGGGTTTCGCCGCGGCCGCTGTGGCTGGTCAAGCCCCTGGATGCGAAGGCCGAGCGCGCATGAGCGACCGGCCCGCGAGCGCACCTCACGCGTCGCCCCTCGACGGCCTGCCCGCCGAACGCGACTGCGTACTGTTGCACCTGTCCGACCCGCATTTCGGCACCGAGCAAGCGCCGGTCGTCGAGGCGCTGGTGCGATGGGTGCGGGCCCAGGCGGCCGATGCCGTGGTCGTCAGCGGCGACATCACGCAGCGCGCGACACGGGCGCAGTTCGCGGCCGCCCGCGCCTTCTTCCAGCGCCTGGATGCGCCACGGGTGCTCGTGATTCCGGGCAACCACGACATTCCGCTCTTCGACCTGGGCACCCGTCTTCTTGCGCCCTACCGGCGCTACCGGGCGGCACTCGGGGACGAGCTGGAGCCCGCCCTGGACCTGCCCCGCTGCCTGGTGTTGGGCGCCAAGACCACCCGCCGCTGGCGCCACAGCGACGGCGAAATCGATGCCGCGCAGGTCGAGCGCATCGCCCGGCGCCTCGCCGCGGCCGGGCCCGCGCAGCTGCGGGTGGTGACGGTGCATCAGCCCGTCGCCGTGACGCGGCCGGAGGACGAGGAAAACCTCCTGCACGGCCGTGAGGCGGCGCTGGCGCGCTGGGCCGAGGCGGGCGTGGATCTGGTGCTGGGCGGCCACATCCACCTGCCCTTTGCCCTGCCACTGCCGCAGGGCGGTGGTGCCTGGGCGGTGCAGGCGGGGACGGCCGTGTCCTCGCGGGTACGATCCGGCGTCCCGAACTCGGTCAACCTGCTTCGCTGGCGCGGACCGCGCCACGACGGCCGACGTTCATGCACCCTGGAGCGGTGGGACTTCGACGCCCACCGCAGCGCCTTCGCACAGGTGCTGACCACCCCCCTGGAACTCCCGGCCCGGGATTGACACCACCGGGGCCGGACCTTCAACCGAATCCCGAGGATCGATGACCCCTGACGACTGGAGCGCGCTCGGCACGCGCATGGGCAGTGTGGCCTGGACGGCCTTTCCCTTCATCGTGCTCGCGGCCATGCTGCTGGCACTGCTCGCCGGCAGCACGGGCTTGGCCTGGCGCAGCCGCACCCGCCCCGCGCCCGACGCACCACCGCAACTGCAGCGGATCGTGCCTGGCCTCGTGATCGGCTTCTTGTTAATCGTGGGCCTGGCGAGCCTGTTCACGCTCTTCGCACGGCACCTCGGCGAAGGCCGACCGATGGGCCGGATGGACGACGCCCTGAGCGTGGCCGTGGGCACCCATACGCCGGACTGGGCGCGGCAGGCCTTCTCCGTCTTCACGCACATCGGCGACCCGTTGCCGGTGACGGTCTTCGTGCTGCTCTTCGCGGTGCTCCTGCGCTGGCGCGGCCATCCCGGCTTCGCCTGGGGCTGGCTGCTGGCCAACGCAGGCAACGCCGTGCTGAACTATTCGCTCAAGCAGGTCTTCGAGCGTGTGCGGCCGGTGCACGACACGCTGCTGGTGAACGCGCCGGGCTTCAGCTTTCCCAGCGGCCACAGCTCGGCCGCGATCGTGCTGTGGGGCATGCTGGCCTATCTGTGCCTGCGGATCGGCCCCAAGGGCCTGCGCCTGCCGATGCTCGCGCTCGCCGCCGCCATGGCGGTGGCCATTCCGGCCAGCCGCGTATTCCTGCAGGCCCACTTCCTGACCGACGTGGTGGCGGGCCTGTGCTCAGGCTCAGCGTGGCTGGCGATCAGCATCCTCAGCGCCGAGTCGGCGCGCCACCGGCGGCGCGTGCGGCTGTACGTGCCGGCCGCCTGAGCGCGGTTCGTGCTGCGCGGTGTGGAACGCCGGAGCACCTCCCGACACGCGAGGCACAGTGCAAGGCCACCGCATGCCGGGCCGCACAATCCCGCGCATGCTCACGATCCACCACCTGGGCCGCTCCCAGTCCGAACGCATCCTCTGGCTCTGCGAAGAGCTGGGGATTCCCTACACCCTGGTGCGTCACCAGCGCGACGCGACCACGATGCTGTCGCCCCCGGCGCTCAAGGCGCTGCATCCGCTGGGCGCCGCGCCGGTGATCGAGGACGACGGCCTGGTGCTGGCCGAATCCGCCGCCATCGTCGACTACCTGATCGCCCGCCATGGCCAGGGCCGACTGCGGCTGGCGCCGGCGCATCCCGACTTCGCGCATTACCTCTACTGGTTCCACTTCGCCAACGGCAACCTGCAGCCGGTGGTGGGCCGCCTGATGATGGTCAGCCGCGCCGGCCTGCCCGCCGACCATCCGGTGCAGCAGGCCGTGCAGGGCAGGCTGGACCGTGTGCTGGAACTGGTGGAGGCGCGCCTGGGCGAAGCCGAGCACCTCGCCGGCGCCGAATTCACCGCCGCCGACATCATGAGCGTCTTCTCGCTCAGCACCATGCGCCTGTTCCAGCCCGTGGACCTCGCGCCCTACCCCAACATCCGCGCGTGGCTGCAACGCATGGGCGCCCGCCCCGCCTACCAGCGCGCGATGGCCAAGGGCGATCCGGATCTGGTGCCGATGCTGGGGTGACACCACACACATCAGATTGACGGGCCCGAGCGCGGACGAAAGCACACGGCGGATCGACGCATGTAGCCCACAGGCTACAATCCAGGCATGCGCGTCGAGCAGACAGACGAGTACCGGGAGTGGATCGATGACCTGAAGGACGTGGCCGGCCGCGCCCGCATCCTGATGCGTGTCGACCGGCTGATCCATGGCAACCCCGGCACGCATCGGCATCTGACGGGCGGGGTGTCGGAACTGAAGATCGACGTGGGCCCTGGCTACCGGGTCTATTACAGCCAGCGCGGCAACAAGCTTTTGCTCCTGCTGGCAGGCGGAGACAAGGCCTCCCAGAGCCGCGACATCGCAACCGCGCTCCAGCTGGCGCACGACTACGAAGGGTAAGAGCATGGCCAACGCACACGCCGGCAAGCCGTCGAAAACCAAGACCTCCGCTTATGACGTGGCGGAGCACCTGCGCACGCCCGAGGAAATGGCGGCCTACCTCGACGCCTGGCTGGAAGAGGCGCCCGACGACGCGTCGGGCATCGCACGGGCCCTCGGCGACATTGCCCGTGCCAAGGGCATGAGCCACGTGGCCAAGGAAACCGGCCTCAGCCGCGAGAGCCTGTATCGCGCGTTGAGCGCCGATGGCAACCCCAGCTTCGCCACCGTGCTCAAGGTGGCCAAGGCCCTGGGCGTGCGGCTGCATGCGCAGCCGGCGTGAAGCAACGAACTCGATTCAGCCACAACCCGACAACAGCCCGGCGCAGTTGCACCTCACGCGGCCCCGTTCTATCGCCGACCCGGCACAAGCCACCACTGATCCGATGGCCGCGGAGCAGGCCGCGCCAGCAGGCTCCGCGGAACCGGCTCCGCCGGGCCGCTGGAGGCGTCTTGCAGACCGCGCTGCGCCAGTCAAAAAAGGTCCACCGGACCTTTTGTGTACGGGCTCGGCCCCTTGAGGGGAGGTCCGGCCACACGCAGTGAGGCCGGACCACGGGGTGGTCTCAATACTCCATGAAGATCCGCTGCAGTTCCTTGCTGTCGCGCGTCTTCGTCAGCGCCACCATCGCCAGGATGCGCGCCTTCTGCGGGTTCAGGTCGTGCGCCACCACCCAGTCGTACTTGTCGTCAGGCTGCTCGGCATTGCGCAGCACGAAGCCGCCGGTGTTCACGCGCGAGCTGCGGATGATCTGCACGCCTTCGCTGCGCAGCTTCTGCAGCACGGGCACGGCGCGGTCGGCCACCGAGCCGTTGCCGGTGCCGGCGTGGACGAGCGCGGCCTTGCCCTTGCCGATCGCCTCGTACTGCGCGGCCGGCACGTTGCCGTAGCCGTAGGCGATGTCCACGGCGGGCAGCGCGGTGATCTGGTCGATGTCGAACTCCGACTGCATGGTGTGCTTCTTCACCGGCGCACGGAACCAGTAGCTCTTGCCCTCGACGATCATGCCCAGCGGGCCCCACTGACTCTTGAAGGCCTCGGTCTTGATGTTGATGGCCTTGGCCACGTCCCGGCCCGACTGGATCTCGTCGTTCATGGTCACCAGCACGCCCTTGCCGGATGCGTCCTTGCTGGCGGCGACATTGACGGCGTCGTACAGGTTCAGCGCGCCATCGGCCGACAGCGCCGTGCCCGGCCGCATGGAGCCGACCACCACGATGGGCTTGGCCGTGTGCACCGTCAGGTTGAGGAAGTACGCCGTCTCTTCCAGCGTGTCGGTGCCGTGGGTGACGACGATGCCGTCCACGTCGGCCTGCTTGGCCAGGGCCGAGACGCGCTTGGCCAGGGTCAGCAGGTTGTCGTTGGTGAAGCTTTCCGACGCGATCTGGAACACCTGCTCGCCGCGCACGGCGGCCACCTTCGACAGCTCGGGCAGGCCGGCAATCAGCTTGTCCACCGGCACCTTGGCGGCGGCATAGGTGGCGCTGTTGGCGGCCGAGGCGCCCGCGCCGGCGATGGTGCCGCCGGTGGCCAGGATCACCACGTTGGGCAGGGCCTGCTGGGCCTGGGCCAGGGCGGCGCCGGCCATGAGCGCGGCGCCAGCGGCGAGAGCGCGAAGACGGTAGGAAAGGTACATGCGGAAACTCCGTTCTTGATATAGGGTTACACGGCCTGCACGCTCCTGAAGCAAGCGCTGTGGACTTGCTGCAGGACCCTCGATGCGGCCGCCCGCAACGCTACTCATGATTTGTGCCGCGACCGGCCCGGGCCGATGCCGAAGCGGCATCCGGCCATGCCCCGCAGTACCATCGCGCGACTCTCGACCGCCCTCGCGCTGCGCCTTGCCTCCCCATCTCTCCGATCCCGACATGCCTGCCGACGGCACCCCGCCCCCGCAGGAGATGCCCGCGCCCGACGGGCCTCTGTCGCGCGCACGCCCCGGGCGCGAGCGCATCCTGGCGGCCATCCGCGCGGCGGCCATCACCGAGTTCAGCCTGCATGGCCTTAAGGGCACCTCGACCCAGGCCATCGCTCAGCGCGCGGGCCTGACCAAGCCGCAATTGCACTACTACATCGCCGGCAAGGAAGAGCTCTATTCCGAGCTGCTGATGCAGGTGCTGCACGAGTGGAAGGTGGTGTTCTCCTTCGACGAGCATGCCAACGACCCGGCGCGGGTGCTGGCGGCCTACGTGCGGCAGAAGCTGGACCATGCCTTCGACAAGCCCGAGATGTCGCGCATCTTCACGCGCGAGGTGCTGGACGGCGGCCGCAACCTGGAGCGCTTCTGGCCCATGTCGCGCCAGTGGACGCAGAAGAAGATCGACATCATCGATGGCTGGATCGCCCGCGGCCTGATGCGCCCGCTCGATGGCCGGCTGCTGCTGCAGCACATCTGGGCCATGACCCAGTACCACGCCGACTACGCGCTGCAGGTGCGCTCGATGGGCGGCCTGCCCGAGGACGCGCACATCGACCGCGAGCCCATCGCGCGCGAGCTGATCGGCTTCGTGCTGGCCGGCTGCGGCATGGCAGTGCCCCCGGACGCCTGACGTCAGAGATCGATCAATAGCCGTTCAGGCTGAGCCTGTCGAAGCCCGGGGCGCATAAGCCCTTCGACAGGCTTAGGGCGAACGGGTCGATGGCATTGCCGCACCGCCCCGGTGCATCCGCGCTGGCACGCCACGTGCTTAATTTGACCGATTGCTCTGACTCACCGGTCAAACACCATGCGCGTGCTCGTCGTCTACTGCCATCCAGTCGAAACCAGCTTCGCTTCGGCCATGCACCAGGAGGTGCTGCGCAACCTGCGAGCCGCGGGCCACGACGTCGACGACTGCGACCTCTATGCCGAGGGCTTCAACCCGGTGATGTCACGCGAGGAGCGCCTGGGCTACCACGACGTGCCGGCCAACCGCGCGCCGCTGCAGTCCTATGTGGAGCGGCTGGAGCGGGCCGAGGCCATCGTGTTCTGCTTCCCGACGTGGTGCTTCGGCCTGCCGGCCATGCTCAAGGGCTGGTTCGACCGCCTGCTGATGCCCGGCGTGGCCTTCGACATCAGCGACCCGGCCAACGTCCGCCCCATGCTGCGCAACATCAAGCGCATCAGCGCCGTCGTCACCTACGGCCGCCCGCGCTGGATGGCGTGGTACATGGGCGATCCGCCGCGCAAGATCATCACGCGCTACATGAAGCGGCTCACCGCCGCCCAGGCCCGGGTGGACTACCACGCGCACTACCACATGAACGTGGCGACCGAAGCGCAACTGGGTCGCTTCAAGGCCCGCGTGGGCGCAGCGATGGCGGCCTTCCGCTGAGCAGCGCGCCATGCACGCCCGCACCACCGCCCGCCCGACGCGACGCGCAACGAAGGCCCGGCCATGAGCGCGCATTCCACGCCCGCCGTCCTGCGCCATGCCCGCCTGCCGGCCTGGCTGCTGGCTGAAGACTGGCCGCACACGGCCGCCCGCCCCGCGCTGGCACGCATCGAACTCGCGCAGGGCCGTGTGCGCAGCGTCACGCCCGAAGACGACCGCGCCCCCGAGCCCGGCGCCTGGCACCTGCACGGCGCCCTGGTGCTGCCCGGTCTGGTCGATGCCCATGTGCACCTGGACAAGACCTTCACCCTGGCCCGGATCCCCGAAGTGCGGCCCGGCCTGCTGGGCGCCATCGAAGCCTCGGTGGCCGACATGGCCCGCTGGACGCCCGAGGACATCCATGCCCGTGCCAGCCAGGGCCTGCAGTGGGCCTGGGAGGCCGGCACCACGCTGCTGCGCACCCACGTCAACTGGCCCGAGATCGGACCGCTGCCTTGCGCCTGGCCGGTGCTCGACCGACTGGCGCACGACTGGGCCGACCGCCTCACCCTGCAGTTGGTGAGCCTGACGAAGCTGGACAGCTTTGTCGACCCTGCCGCCGCGCGCACCGTGGCGGCGCAGGTCAAGGCCACCGGCGCGCATGCGCTGATGGGCGGCTTCGTGCACTCCACCAACTGGAACGCGCAGGCCATGCGCCACCTGCTGCAGGCGGCCCAGGCGCAGGACCTGGACGTGGACCTGCATGTGGACGAGGAGCTGCACCCAACGGCCGAAGGCCTGCTGGGCACAGCGCGCATCGCCCGCGAGCTGGGCTTTGCCGGCCGCATCGTCTGCGGCCACGTCTGCGCACTGGCGGCCATGCCCGAATCCCGCGCCCTCGCCATCCTGGATGAGGTGGCACGCGCGCCCATCACGCTGGTCAGCCTGCCCATCACCAACCTGCTGCTGCAGGACGCCCGCACCGGCCGCACGCCGCGACAGCGCGGCCTGACGCTGGTGAAGGAGGCGCGCGCCCGCGGCATTGCGCTGCTCTTCGCCAGCGACAACGTGCAGGATCCGTTCTGTCCCGTCGGTAGCTACGACCCGCTCGAAGGCATGGCCGCAGCGGTGCTGGCCGGGCAGCTGGACGCGCCCTTCGACCGCTGGTCCGACACGCTGTGCCGCGCGGACTTCCTGGCCCGCGGCACGCCGGGAGCCCCGCAGCTGGCAGGACAGCCGGCCGACCTGCTGATCTTTCCCCAGGCCGATGCCTCTGCCTGGCCCTCGCGCAGCGGCACGCGCGTGGTGCTGCGCACCGGCGTGGCCCACGGCGCACCGCCGGCTGCCTGGCTCGCGTCCACCACGACGGCCACCGCCTGACCCGCACCCACGAACAAGGACTCCCCGCCATGCTGCACGGCTACATCCCCCCGCACCGTTTCCTGCCCTACCTCAGCTGGACCGAGATCGACCAGCTGCCCGACCGCGAGAACACCGTCATCGTGCTGCCCTGCGGCGCCATCGAGCAGCACGGCCCTCACCTGCCCTGCTCGGTGGACAGCGTGATCGCCTCCGGCGTGATGGGCGAAGCGCTGCGCCGCCTGCCCGCCTCGGTGCGCGCCTTCGCGCTGCCGCCGATCACCTACGGCAAGTCGGAAGAGCACCTGCACTTTCCCGGCACCATGACGCTGACCGGCACCACGCTGCTGGCCACTGTCACGGAGATCGGCGAGTCGGTCTACCGCGCGGGCTTTCGCAAGCTGCTGCTGGCCAACGGCCACGGCGGCCAGCCGCAGGTGCTGGAGATGGCCGCGCGCGAGCTGCGCCTGCGCCATGGCGACTTCGTGGTCGTGCCGCACGGCGTGAGCCGCCTGCCCAGCGCCGCGAGCAAGCAGGTCAGCGAGCAGGAGAAGAAGCTCGCCATGCATGCCGGCCATTCCGAGACCGCGCTGATGCTGGCCCTGGCCCCCGAGACGGTGCACATGGAGCGTGCGGCGGCCAACTTTCCCCCGCCCTTCCCCATCAAGCTGCTCTCGCCCGACGGCCGCCCGGCCTGCGCCTGGACGGCGCGCGACTTCGGTCCCAGCGGCGTCATCGGCGACCCCACCAGCGCCACGCGCGAGCAGGGCCAGGAGATCCTGGACACGCTGGCCGACAGCTGGGTGCAGGCGCTGACCGAGCTCTACCAGCTGCGCTGGCTGGTGCGCGAAGAAGCCACCTGGGAGCGCGGCCAGTTCACCGGCCACATCGAAACCGCGCGCTGACCTGACTTCCCGAACGGTGCGGCTCTTGCTTGAAGCGCACCGCGTTACCTCCCCTCCGTCCCCTTCCCCGTACTGATTTGTCCGACCTTTCCAGGAGCCCTGCCTTGAACCACCGTTTCACCCGCCTCGCTTCGCAATCCGCCCTGGCCCTGGGCGCCGCCGTCCTGGGACTCGCCGCGACTGGCGCCCAGGCCGAGGAAAAGTTCACCTACATGACCAACTGGTACGCGCAGGCCGAACACGGCGGCTTCTACCAGGCGGTGGCCACGGGCATCTACAAGAAGTACGGCCTGGACGTGACCATCAAGATGGGCGGCCCGCAGGTCAACATCCTGCAGATCATGGGCGCCGGCCAGGCCGACTGCGTGATGGGCTCCAGCGACCTGCAGATGATGCGGGCCCGCGACAACGGCCTGCCGGTGGTCACGGTGGCCGCGCTGTTCCAGAAGGACCCGCAGGTGCTCATCGCCCATGAAGACGTGAAGTCCATGGAAGAGATGAAGACCAAGACGGTACTCATCGCCGCCAGCGCGCAGCAGGGCTACTGGGCCTGGGTCAAGGCCAAGTACGGCCTGACCGATGCGCAGACCAAACCCTACACCTTCAACATCCAGCCCTTCCTGGCCGACAAGAACATGGTGCAGCAGGGCTACCTGACCTCCGAGCCCTACGCGATCCAAAAGGCCGGCGCCAAGGCCAACACCTTCCTGCTGGCCGACCTGGGCTATCCCTCGTACGCCACCACCATCTCCTGCATGGAGAAGACGGTGACCGACCGCGCCAAGGCCGTGGCCGACTTCGTCAAGGCCTCCGCCGAAGGCTGGAAGAGCTACCTGGCCGACCCGGCGCCGGGCAATGCCCTCATCAAGAAGGACAACCCGAACATGACCGACGACCAGCTCGCCTACAGCGTGGCCAAGATGAAGGAAATGGGCATCGTCGGCTCCGGCGATGCCGTGAAGAACGGCATCGGCACCATGACCGAGGCCCGCATCAAGGCCAACTACGACTTCCTGGTCGGCCAGAAATTCATCGACCCGGCCAAGGTGGACGTGAGCAAGGCCTACAAGCTGGACCTGGCCCGCAACGCCAAGGTGCTGCCGTGACGGACCTCGTCCACGCTCCCGCCGCGGGCGTGCCGGCCATCGAGGTGCTGTCGGCGCAGAAGACCTACCCCAACGGCACGGTCGCGCTGCAGCCGGTGGACCTCACCATCCAGGAGGGCGAGTTCGTCACGCTGCTCGGCCCCTCGGGCTGCGGCAAGAGCACGCTGCTGAAGATGGTGGCGGGCCTGCTGGAGCCCAGCGACGGCCGACTGCTGCTGTGGCGCAAGCCGGTGCAGCAGCTGCACGAGAGCACGCAGAAGATGTCCTTCGTGTTCCAGTCGCCCACGCTGATGCCCTGGGCCACGGTGCAGGCCAATGTGCGGTTGCCGCTCGACCTGGCCAAGGTGCCGCGCGCCGAGGCCGACGCCCGCGTGGCCGAGGCGCTCGAACTGGTGGGCCTGGCCAAGTTCGCCAACGCCCTGCCGCGGGCACTGTCGGGCGGCATGCAGATGCGCGTCTCCATCGCCCGCGGGCTGGTGGTGCAGCCCAACCTGCTGCTGATGGACGAGCCCTTCGGCGCGCTGGACGAGATCACGCGCCACAAGCTCGACGCCGACCTGCTCGAACTCTGGCGCAAGAAGAAGCTGACGGTGGTGTTCGTCACCCACTCGATCCACGAGGCGGTGTTCCTGTCCAGCCGCGTGGTGATGATGGCCGCCCGCCCAGGCCGCATCGTGGAAGAGGTGCGCATCGACGAGCCCTATCCGCGCAGCGCGGAGTTCATGGTGTCCTCGCAGTTCCAGCACTACGCCAAGCACCTGCAGCGCAGCCTGCTGGCCGCGAGCCAGCACACCGAAGAGGAACACACGGCCTGACCGCTGCGGGCCCATGCGCCCGTCGCTTTCGCCATAGCAGACCGGCGGCCTGGGCCGCCACGGAGATAGACCCCATGAGCATCACCTGGAACGCCGCCGCGCCGGCGCCTTCCGACGCCACGTCCACCGCGCCCGCCGTCGCCGCGCCAGCACCCGCGGCCTTCGCACCCGCGCCCCAACAGCCACCCGCGCGCGAGGCCCGCGTGCCGCTGCTGCGCCAGCCGCGCGTGCAGCGCATCCTGCTGCCGCTGATCGTGGGCCTGGTGCTGCTGGGCGGCTGGCAGGCGCTCGTCGTCGGCATGGACCTGCCACCCTACCTCGTGCCCTCGCCGGTGCTGATGCTGCAAACGCTCTTCACCGACTGGGCCGTGCTGGGCGGGGCGCTGCTGGTCACGCTCAAGATCACCGTGCTGTCCTTCGTGGTGGCGACGGTGGTGGGTGTGCTGATCTCCTTCCTCTTCGTGCAGAGCCGGCTCATCGAGACGGCGCTGTTCCCCTACGCGGTGCTGCTGCAGGTCACGCCCATCGTGGCCGTGGCGCCGCTGATCATCATCTGGGTGAAGGAGCCCACGGCCTCGCTGGTGATCTGCGCGGCGCTCGTGGCGCTGTTCCCCATCATCTCCAACACCACGCTGGGCCTGCGCAGCATCGACCCCGACCTGCAGGCCTACTTCCGCATGAACCGGGCGACGCGCCTGCAGACGCTGGTGCGGCTGCGCATCCCGAGCGCGCTGCCCTACTTCTTCGGTGGCCTGCGCATCTCCAGCGGCCTGGCGCTGATCGGCGCCGTGGTGGCGGAGTTCGTCGCCGGCACCGGCGGCAACGCCACCGGCCTGGCCTACCAGATCCTGATGGCGGGCTACCAGCTGAACATTCCGCGCATGTTCGCCGCCCTGCTGCTCATCTCGCTGACCGGCGTCGCCCTCTTTGCCGCCATGGCCTGGCTCACGCGCGTGGCGCTGGGCGGCTGGCATGCCAGCGAGCTCTCCCACGACTGAACACGATTTCCGAGGCCACTTGACCATGAACGCCCGCCTGCACGCCATCGAGCAGTTGCACATCGAACTGCCCGACCTGGACTGGATCACCGACCCGAACCGCATCGAGCGGCTGTCGCAGGACTTCTCCTGGTTCAGCCCGGTGCTCAAGCGCCAGCTCGAAGGCAAGGTGGCCGACAGCGTGGTGCGGCCCCGCACCGAGGACGAGATCCGCCGCCTGGTCGCGGCCTGCGCGCGGCTGAAGGTGCCGGTCACCATCCGCGGAAGCGGCACCGGCAACTACGGCCAGACCACGCCGCTGGCTGGCGGCGTGGTGCTGGACATGACGGGCTACAACGGCATGCTCTGGACGCGCCCCGGCGTGGCACGCGCCCAGGCCGGCATCCGGCTGAACGAGCTGGAGAAGGCCACACGGCCCACGGGCTGGGAGTTGCGCTGCGTGCCGTCCACCTTCCGCAGCGCGACCCTGGGCGGGCTCTTCGGCGGCGGCTTCGGCGGCGTGGGCTCGATCAACCACGGCCCGCTGGGGGCGCCCGGCAATGTTCTGGGCATCAAGGCCATGACCATCGAACCCGAGCCGCAGATCGTCGAGTTGCGCGGCGCCGAGGCCATGCGCATGCACCATCTGTGGGGCACCAACGGGCTGGTGCTGGAGATCGAGGTCGGCCTCGCGCCCTGCCAGCCCTGGCTGGAGACGCTGGTCACCTTCACCGACTTCGACCAGGCCATCGCCTTCGCCGACGAAGTGGCGCGCGCGCCCGGCCTGGCCAAGCGCGAAGTCGCCTTCTTTGCCAGCCCCGTGCCGGACTACCTCTCGCAGCTGGCCGAGCATCTGCCCCAGGGCTGCCATGCCGTGCTCTCGCTGGTGGCCGAAGCGGGCGAAGAGACGATGAAGGAGATGGTGGCCGCCCGCGGCGGCACCATCAGCTACCGCCGCACTGCCGACGAGGTGGCGCGCAGCCACAAGACGCTGATGGAATTCACCTGGAACCACACGACCCTGCATGCGCTGAAGGTGGACAAGAACCTCACCTACCTGCAGACCAGCTTCACCGCCGGCCAGCATGTGCAGCAGATCACCGAGCTGACCCGGCGCTATGCCGGCGAGGTGTTCATGCATGCCGAATTCCTGCGCACGATGGATGGCCAGATGAGCTGCAGCGCGCTGCAGCTGGTGCGCTTCACGACCGAGGAGCGCCTGGCCGAGATCATCCGCGAGCACCGCGAATTTGGCGTGCGCATCAACAACCCGCACACCTTCATCGTCGAGGACGGCAAGGCCGGGGGCGATCTGCCGGAGGAAGTCGTGGCGATGAAGCGGCGCTTCGATCCGCTGGGCCTGCTCAATCCCGGCAAGCTCCGGCACCATCCCGTTGCGGGCTGAGGCGCCGGGTCTTCCGGCGCCGCCACGTCAACGGCGCTTGCGCGCGCGCCAGATCGAGAACGCCAGCACCGCCAGCGACAGCAGCCACAGCGGCGCCAGGCCGAAGCGCGATACCCACCAGGCGAAGGGCGTGATGCCGGTGCGGCCTTCGACCTCGGCCTCCAGCACGCCGCGCGTGAGGCGCGGCAGTTCGTGCGTCACACGGCCGCGGTGGTCGATCACCACCGTCGCGCCCGTGTTCGTGGCGCGCAGCATCGGCCGCTCGAACTCCAGTGCCCGCATGCGTGAGATGGCACGGTGCTGGTCGATGGCCACCGTGTCGCCAAACCACGCGATGTTGCTCACGTTGAGCAGCATGGTGGGCGCGGTGGCGGCATCGCGGAAGCCGGCGCCGATCTCGTCGCCGAACAGATCCTCGTAGCAGATGTTGGGCGCGATCCGCTGGCCCTGCCAGTCGAAGCTGCGCTGCGGCAACCCGCCGCGACCGAAATCGGCCAGCGGGATGTTCATCATGTCGGTGAACCAGCGGAAGCCGAAGGGGATGAACTCGCCGAAGGGCACCAGGTGGTGCTTGTCGTAGCGGTAGGGCTGGGCGGCCAGGCCCGGGCCGAAGCCCAGCACCGAATTGGCATAGCGGCCCGGGCCGTCCTCCATCGGCACACCGACGATGGCGGCTTGGTCGCCCTGCGCATAGCGCGCGGCGATGGCCGGCATGTAGCCCTCGGGCAGTTGCCGCGGCAGCAGGGGCAGCGCCGTCTCGGGCGTGACGATCAAGGCGGCGCGGCTCTTCTGCAGTTGCTCGCCGTACCAACGCAGGGCCGTGTCGATGCCGCTGCCCGGGATGAACTTCTCATCCTGCGGGATGTTGCCCTGGAGCAGCGCGACCTTCAGGCGGCCGGTGCTCACCGCCGCGCCCCCATCGCCCCGCACCAGACCGAGGGCCGGCGGCAGCAGCAGCAAGGCCGCGCCGACGACGGGCAGCGCCCAGACCGCACGCCTCATCCACCAGAAACCCGCACAGGCCGCGATGGCGGCCCCCGCAGCACCCACTCCATAGACGCCCAGCCATGGCGCATAGCCGGCCAGCGGTCCGTTCACATGGGCATAGCCGCCAGCGCCCCAGGGGAAGCCGGTGAACAGGCTGCCGCGGACCAGCTCGGCCAGCGTCCAGACAGCAGCGAAGAGCAGCACCCGGCCACCTTCAGAGAGCCGCGGCGCCAGCCAGCCCCACAGTCCGCCAGCCACGCCGTAGTAGGTGGCAAGGCCCCCGCCCAGGCACACCACGGCCAGCACCGCCAGCGGTGCTGGCAGGCCTCCGTAGGTATTCATCGAGATGAAGAGCCACCAGAAGGTGCCACACAGCCAAGTGGTCGCGAAGACCCAGGAAACCAAGGCCGGCATCCGCCAGCCGGGCGCCTGGCGTTGCTCGCCGTCGAGCAGGAAGGCCAGCGTGGCCAGGGACAGCAGTTGCAGCCACCAGAGCGGCTCGCCGCCCCAGGGCCAGGCCATGGACGCCGCCTGGGCCAGACCGGCCAGCGCATAGGCCGGGAGGCGGCGCGCGCGCATCAGGCGGCGCTGTCTTCGACCCGGGCGGGCGAGACCTTGAACCAGCGCACCGCGCCGCCGCGGGTGTGCATCACGACGAAGTCGAAGCCGCCGACCTCGTGGCGCTCGCCACGCTTGGGCACATGGCCCATCTCGTGCGCGATCAGGCCACCGATGGTCTCGAAGTCCTCGGCCTGCTGCCCTTCGCTGAACTGGATGCCGAAGGCCTCGGCCACCCGCTCGATGGGGGTGTCGCCGCTCACGCGGTAGGTGTGGTCGGCCAGGCCGAAGATGTCGCCGTCGTCTTCGGCGATGTCGAACTCGTCCTCGATCTCGCCGACGATCTGCTCGAGCACGTCCTCGATGGTGATGAGGCCCGCCACGCGTCCGAATTCGTCGATCACGACCGCCAGGTGGTTGCGGTTGCCGCGGAATTCGCGCAGCAGGTCGTTCAGGCCCTTGCTCTCGGGCACGAAGGTGGCGGGCCGCAACAGCGCGCGGATGTTCAGCTCGGGCGAGCGCTGCAGCTTGAGCAGGTCCTTCGCCAGCAGGATGCCGATGATGTTTTCCTTCTCGCCCTCGTAGACCGGAAAGCGCGAGTGCGCGGTGTCGATGACGAGGTAGAGGATGTCCTCGTAGGCTGCATCGATGTCGATGAGGTCCATGCGCGGAGCGGCCACCATCACGTCGCCGGCCGTCATGTCGGCCATGCGCAGCACGCCTTCGAGCATCACCCGCGAGTCGGGTCCGATGATGTCGTTGTCTTCGGCGTCGGCGAGGGTTTCGATCAGTTCGTCGCGCGAATCCGGTCCGGGGTGGATGAATTCGGCGATCTTCTGGAGGAGGCCGCGCTTGTCGTCCCGGGGATGGGAGGCGCGTTCAGGGTGGGGGTCGGCCACTGCGTGAGGGCGGTAGTTGAGGGAGGTCTAGGATACCGGAATGCCCTGGCGGCTTGATGTCAGCCGCCATCTGCGCGCTCGCGCGAAGCTCAGGGGGCCGAGCGCTGGCGGGCGTCGCGCACGCCGGAGCGCACTTCCTGCAGACCGGCCAGGAAGGACCAGAATTGGTGGGCCCGCGCCTTGAGCTGGAAGTCGACTTCACCGAACTGGTCCAGCGCGATGCCGGACATCCGGCTGTCGAAATCGGCGGCGGGCAGTTCGAGGTGGGCTTCGGACTCGGAGCCGCTGCGCACCACGGTCGCGCCGGCATGGCGGGCGATCTTGAGCATGGCGGTGTTCTCGCTCAGCGCATGGATGAACAGCATGCTGACGCCTTCATTGCGGGCCACCATCACGGCACGCTCGAAGAGCCGGCCACCATAGCCACGACCCCGCGCGTGCTCGGACACCGAGACGCCGAACTCGGCGCAACTGCCGTCCTGCCCGGTCGGGGCGAAGGCCAGATGCGCCATGGCGATGATCTCGAGACGGCGGTTGTAGATGCCGAAGATCTCGTCGCGCTGGAAGTCCAGGCCATCCACATAGCGCTGCACCTGCTCGTCCGAGGCGGCATAGCCGAAGCGCAGGTAACGGTCGCGCTGGGAAAGCGCCAGCAGATGGGCCAGGATGCGATGACGCTCGCGCGGTCCGACGGAACGGATGGGAACCAGCCCGGCGGCGGCACGGGGACGCAACGGACGCGCAGTGCCCGTCGGCGCGGGATCGGCGGCGACCACGCCGGGGCGCAGCAGTTGCACGCCGGCACGCACGGTCTGGACAAGGGCCTTGGGGAACATGGGGTCGATCATAAGGGTTTTCCCTATAACTCCCGATGTGGTGCTGTCACCGACCGGTCACGGGCAGGGGCCATTCGTCGAAATGTTGCGGCGCAGCAACCTTTAGGCATTCAGACCGGCACCGCGGTCGTCGCCTTCACCCGGTCCAGCACGAAGCTGGTCTTGCAATCCTGCACGCTGGGATGTTTGAGCAGCGTGTCCATGATGAAGCGGCTGTAGTGCGCCATGTCGGCCACGACCACGCGCAGCAGGTAGTCCATCTCCCCCGTGAGCGCGCTGCATTCCACGACTTCGGGCCAGGCCTGGATGCTGGCGCGGAACAGGTCCATCGGGTTGCGTTTGTGGCTCTCGGTGTGTTTTTCGAGGCGCACGTTGAGGTAGGCGGTCAGGCCCAGGCCGACGGCTTCCGGTCGGACCAGTGCGACGTAACGATCAACCACCCCGCTTTCCTCCAGCCGCCGAACGCGGCGGAGCACGGCGCTGGGCGAGAGGCTGACCTGCTCCGCGATCTGTTCATAGGTGGCCCGGCCGTCGGCCTGGAGCAGTTGCAGGATGAGCCGGTCCTGCTTGTCGAGTGCGTGCATGGGTGGATTCTTGCCTCGATCGCCCGGGATGGCGAATGGTGGCGCACGCACGCTGCGTGGAGGGCGGGCCCCATCGCGACGCCTGACGCGTATTGGTCGACACCGCGTCAGTCTTCGTCCAGCAACGCCAGCGTCTGGTCCATGACGGCGGTGTCGAAGGCCAGCTCCACATGCGCGAGGCCGTGGGCGGGCCGGTTGTCGGCGCCGGACAGGGTGGCGGTGTGCGTGGGAAACACCATGTTGTCGCAGTTCGAGTACCAGCAGGTGAAGCGCGCGGGCGGGCAGGCGCGCTGGGATGTGTCCAGCGCCTGCAGCCAGGCGCTGCCGATCCGCATCTCGTGGCTGCTTGCGGCCCGGCCGATGCGCGCCGTCCAGGTTCCTGCATGGGGCGTACCGAGCGTAACGATGCGATGGACCGGCACGCGTCCCCCGGTGCGGCACCACCAGGCGCGGGCGACCAGCCCCCCCATGCTGTGCGCCACCAGCATCGGCGGCTGGCCCGTGGCCTCGTGAACACGGCGCACCGCCGCGTCGAGCGTATCGATGAAGCCATCCAGGCTTCCCAGCGGTGGCTCCAGATCGACAGCGACGACGCATCGGCGCTGCGCGACGAGGCGGCCCAGCCATGGGAGCCAGAAACCCCGATTGCACGAGAAGCCATGGACGAGGACGACGCCGCGTCGGCCGTCGGGTGGCGGCAGGTGGTCTGGAATGCTGTCCGCGCGAAAGGGCTGGCGCCACGCCCAGATGCGCGGCGACAACAGGCACTCGGCCCACCAGGCGCGCAGGAGTTGAGCCGGCGTCCCATGGGGGCCCTCGCCGCGCCGGTTGACGATGCTCGAAGCGAGAAATTCGGCTGCCAGCACCACGGCGTGGCCGCCCAGCAGCACCACCCAGCCGCCCACGAGCCACAGCAGAGAACGGGTTGCCGCAAAGCCGGTCCAGCCTAGCGCCGTGAGGCACCACAAGGCCACGAACCACCGCTGCCATCTCGCGATCATCGATGGATGATCGCATGCGCCCCGGGCAAGCCCGGGGACCTCAGACGAGGCGGCAATCCCACAATGCGGCAAGCAGAGACCGGAGACCGCATGCATCCATCCCACCTTCCCAGCTATCCGCCCGGCGTCCCTTTCGAGATCGACCCGGGCCAGTACCGTTCGCTGAATCAGCTGTTCGAGGCGTCGTTCACGGCGCATGCCGAACGCCCGTTCTCGGTCTGCATGGAACGCTGGATGAGCTATGGCGAGCTGGACCAGCTGTCGCGCACGCTGGGCTGCTGGCTGCAGTCGCTGGGGCTTGAGCCGGGCGCGCGCGTGGCACTGATGCTGCCGAACATCCCGCAGTTCGCCATCGCCATGGTCGCCGTGCTCCGGGCAGGCTACACCTGTGTCAACGTCAACCCGCTCTACACGCCGCGTGAGCTGGAACATCAACTGAGCGACTCGGGCGCGAGCGCCATCATCCTGCTGGAGAACTTTGCCGCGACGCTGGAGCCCGTGCTGCTGCGCACGCCCGTGCGGCATGTGCTGCTCACGGCGATGGGCGATCAACTGGGGGGCCTGTACGGCGCCTGGATCACCACGGCCGTACGTCACCTCGCCAAGATGGTTCCACCCTTCAAGCTGCCCATCGACGGCACGCACAGCGTCAGCACCTGGTCCGACGAAATGGCGAGCAGCCGTGGCCGAACGCTCGCCGCCGACGGATGCACGCTCGATTCGATCGCCTTTCTGCAGTACACCGGCGGCACCACAGGGCGATCCAAGGGGGCCATCCTCACCCACCGCAACATCATTGCAGCGACGCTGCAGGCCGAGGCCTGGTTCGCGCCGGCCATGGCCAAGGTCGGCGATCCGGCGCGCATCAACGGAATTGCGGCGCTGCCGCTGTATCACATCTTTGCGCTGACGCTGTGCCTGCTGGCGATCCGCCAGGGCTCGCACATGACGCTCGTGCCCAATCCGCGGGACATCGGCAAGTTCGTCGAGGTGCTCAAGAAGCGGCCGTTCCATGTGCTTCCGGCAGTGAACACGCTGTTCAATGCATTGCTGGCCCATCCGGCGTTCAAGAGCGTCGACTGCTCTCAGCTCGTGATCTCTCAGGCCGGAGGCATGGCGGCGTCGGAGGGCACGGCGCGTGCGTGGTTCGAGGCCACGGGCTGCCCGATGATCGAAGGCTGGGGCATGAGCGAGACCTGTGCCATCGGCACCAACAATCCGGTCACCAACACCACCTTCTCCGGCACCATCGGCGTGCCGCTGCCCAGCATCGAGATCGCCATCAAGGACGACGAAGGCCGAACGCTGCCGGACGGGGAATCCGGGGAGTTGTGCATCAAGGGCCCGAACGTGATGGTCGGCTACTACGGCCAACCCGAGGAGACCGCGGCCGCGTTCACGCCAGACGGTTTCATGCGCACCGGCGACATCGCCGTCATGCTGCCCGATGGACAAACGCGCATCATCGACCGCAAGAAGGACATGATCCTCGTCAGCGGCTTCAATGTCTTTCCCAACGAGCTCGAGAACGTGATCTCGCTGTGCCCCGGCGTGCTCGAGTGTGCGGCGATCGGCGTGGCGGACGACAAGCAGGGCGAGGCGATCAAGGTGTTCGTCGTGCGCAAGGACGCCCAGCTGGACGAGGACGCCCTCATGCGCTACTGCCACGCGCAGTTCACCGGCTACAAGCGGCCGAAGTACATCGAGTTCCGCGACGCCTTGCCGAAGACGAACGTGGGCAAGATCCTGCGGCGCGAGCTGCGGCAGGGTGCTGGCAGCACCTCGGCGCATTGACGGTAACGCGCATGGCAGTGGCGTTGCCGGCGCAGGTCACGGTCTTCGAACGCGGATGGCTGTCGTCCAACAACGTGCTGCTGACAAGCGGACGAGAGACGGTGCTGGTGGATACGGGCTACTGCACGCATGCGGCCCAGACGGAGGCGCTGGTGCGGGATGCGCTTGCTGGCCGCATGCTCGACCGCATCATCAACACCCATCTGCACAGCGATCATTGCGGAGGCAATGCGCAATTGCAGACCGCCTATCCCGAGGTGCGCATCAGCATCGCGCAGTCCCAACTTGACGATGTGCGGGCCTGGAATGCAGACGCACTGACCTTCGAGGCCACGGGTCAGCAATGCCCCCGCTTCGTTGCCCACGATGCGGTGCGACCCGGTGACGTGGTGGAGATGGGCGAGCTCGCCTGGTCCGTGGTGGGAGGCGCCGGGCACGATCCTCATGAGCTCCTGCTCTTCGAACCGCAACATCGCATCCTGATCTCGGCGGATGCGCTGTGGCAGCACGGCTATGGCGTCGTCTTTCCCGAGTTGGAGGGAGAGCCCGGCTTCGCAGATGTGGCAGCCACGCTGGACCGGATCGAAGGGTTGGCGCCGCGCGTGGTGATCCCGGGACACGGGGCGGCGTTCATCGACGTCGAGGAGGCGCTAGCGCGCGCGCGGCATCGATTGGTTCAGCAGAGGGACGATCCTCGATCCCACGCCTGGCATGCGCTGAAGGTCCTACTGAAGTTCAAGCTGCTGGAGCAGCGCCGCATCGAACGCACGTCTTTGCTGGAGTGGGCAACGGCCATGCCTTATGCACGAGCGCTAGGAACGAGGCACTTCTCTCAAGAGCCCCTGAAAGCGCTCATGCTGCGCGCAGTGGGCAGCCTCCTCAAGAGCGGTGCGGCGCGGCAGCTGGACGATTGGATCGAAGACGCGGGTTGAGTCGGCGCTGACGTGGTTGCGCCGTACCAAGCGAACGCTCAGGCGAGCCTTTCGTCTGTCATTTGGCCCGGTCTTGCCGAGACATCTCGGATTTGAGCGGCGCCAAACAAAAAGCCCCGCAGCGTTGAGCTGAGGGGCTTTTTGAGGGCTGTAAGAGCCTGACGATGACCTACTTTCACACGGGAGTCCGCACTATCATCGGCGCTGAGTCGTTTCACTGT
>NZ_CAJYES010000230.1 GCF_913773995.1 uncultured Pseudacidovorax sp. | reverse complement strand
GTCGTAGCTGACAGTGTCGGCCGCCTTGGCGTCGATCATGGCCTTGCCCAACGCGCGGCCGGTGGTGTCCCAGCCGCCGCCCGGGTTGGCGGGGATCATCATCTTGATGTTGGTGGCCGCGTGGGCGGACAGCGGCAAGGCGCCCACGGCGGCCAGCGCCGCCAGGGATTTGAGGAACTCGTCTCTGCGCATGGGGGTCTCCTTCTTGCTTCCGATGGATGTTTTGGTGCGGCTTATGATGCGCGGCCCCGCTGTCAGTTGGCTGTCGCGCCACTCGGGGTAAACACCGAGCCTCCGGAGCCTCATGAAGCTGCTGCTGGTCGAAGACGATCCCTCCATGCAGTCCACCCTGCAACGCACGCTAGGGCGCCGGCAGATCGATGTCCGGGTGTGCGGCGACGGTGCCGAGGCGCTCGCCCAATGGCAGGCGATCGAGCCCGACGTGGTCGCCCTGGATCTCAGTCTGCCGGGCATGGATGGCCTGGAAGTGCTCACCCGTGCACGCGCCAGCGGCCTGCGCACCCCCGTGTTGATGCTCACGGCCCGCGGCACCGTGGGCGATCGCATCCTGGGCCTGAACGCCGGCGCAGACGACTACCTGCCCAAGCCTTTCGACCTCGACGAGCTGGAAGCGCGCCTGCGCGCCTTGCGGCGGCGCTCGCCCGCCGATCCGGCCATCGCCGTCGCACCAGTGGAGATCGGCGCATTGCGCCTGGAGCCGGCCAGTGGCGCCTTCTACCTGCGCGGCGAGGCGCTGGAGCTCACTCCGCGCGAAGCAGCCCTGCTGCGCGCGCTGGCCGCCCGGCCGGGCCATGCGGTGACCAAGGAGCGGCTGTTCGAGCTGGTCTTTCCCGGCGAGACCCAGGTGCAGTACGAAGCCATCGAAGTCGTGGTGTACCGGCTGCGCAAGAAGCTGGCGGGAACCGGCTGCGCGCTCATGACCCTGCGCGGGCTGGGCTACCTGCTGCGCGAGGAGCAAGCCAGCTGATGGTGCCGGGCCATCCTGCGTCGCCGGCATGAGGTCGCGCTCGCTGCGTTTCCGGCTGCTGCTGGGTCTGCTGGCACCGGTGGTGCTGTTCATCCTGATCAACAGCGTGAGCGTCTACCAGCAGGCACTGGCGGCAGCGACCACGGCCTACGACCGCACGCTGCTCGCCTCGGCCAAGACCATCGGCGAGCAGCTCGACGTCGAGGGCTACGACGAACTGGCGTCCTTGCGCTCCACCGTGCCCTACTCGGCACTCGAAGCCTTCGAGGCCGACGCGCAGAGCCGCATGTACTACCGCGTCTCCACGACGCATGGCGAGATGATTTCGGGCTTCGCCGAACTGCCCCTTTGGCGCGGCACCCTGCCGGTCAAACCGCCCTACGCCGCCCTCGTGGACTTCTACGACTCGGAATTCCGGGGTCAGCCTGTGCGCATGGCCGTGCTGCTGCAGCCGGTGGCCAGCGCGCGCGGCCTGGGCATGGCCGTCGTCCAGGTGGCAGAGACGCTGGAGCTTCGCGAGGCGCTGGCGCGGCGCCTGCTCATCAACATGCTGTGGCGGCAGCTTCTGCTGGTCGCGGTCGTGGCCAGCGTGACCGTCTTCGTCGTCCAGCAGGCCACCCGGCCCGTGCGCCGGCTGGGCGAGGCCATCGCCGACCGGGCACCCGACGACCTTTCACCCATCGACGCACCTGATGCGCCGCGCGAGCTGCGCCCCCTGGTGGACGCCACCACGGCGGTGATGGCGCGCCTGCGCGGCCTGCTCGATCACCAGAAGCGCTTCGTGCGCGATGCCGCCCACCAGTTGCGCACACCGCTGGCCGTGCTCAAGGCCCAAGTGCAATCCGCGCGCCGGGGTGACGTGCCCGCGGCGCAGGCGCTGCGCGAAATCGATGCCACCGTCGACCGCGCCACCCAGCTCGCCAACCAGATGCTCGCCCTGGCCAAGATCGAGCAGTTGCGCCAGCGGCCGGAACTGCAGCAGCTGGACCTGGCAGAAATGGTCAGGCAGGTGGCCCTGGACGTTTCGCCGCTGATCGCGGACAAGGCGCTGGACTTCGAGCTCGACGTGGTGCCGGCGAAGGTCGAGGCGCATGCCTGGATGCTGCTCGAACTCAGCCGCAATCTCCTGCACAACGCGATCCGCCACAGCCCACGCGGTGGCATGCTCACCGTTCAGGTCTCGCCGGATGGCACGGGTGCCGTCACCCTGTGCGTTCGCGATGGGGGGCCCGGCATCGCCCCCGAGCTTCGGCTGCGGCTCTTCGCGCCCTTTGCGGCCGGCGACACGGCACGCGGCTCCGGGCTCGGCCTGGCCATCTGCCGAGAGATCGTGCACACCCTGAGCGGCACCATCCAGTTGGACAATCGACAGGATGCCGACGGTCGGGTCGTCGGGCTGGATGCCCGCGTCCGGCTGCCGGCGGCGAATCCGATCACGTCTGATTGACAGCACAGCACAAGCGCAGTTTGCTTGGCTATCAGTTCTTTTGCCGGAGATTCATGGAGCGCATGCGAATCGACAAGTGGCTCTGGGCCGCCCGCTTCTACAAAACCCGCTCGCTGGCCGCCGACGAGGTCGACCGGCACCGTGTGCAAGTCAATGGCGACGTCGTCAAGCCGGCGCGCGAGGTCAAAGCCGGCGATCTGGTCCAGCTGCGGCAGGGCTCCGACACCCGAACGGTGCGTGTACTGGGCCTGTCGATGCAGCGCGGGCCGGCACCGGTGGCGCAGCTCCTTTATCAGGAGACGGAGGAAAGCATCGCGGCTCAAGCAGCCGCACGCGACCAGCGCCGTCTGGCCCGCGAGCCGGCCCATGCCATTGTCCAGGGGCGGCCCACCAAGCGCGATCGCCGCCACCTCGACAGCGCGCGCCAGGTGGGCTGGGGCGCGCGCTGGAGCGCCTCGGTCGACGACGATGGCTCTGGTCATTGAACCGCCATGCGTTAGGCTCGGCGGATGACTCGGCTCAAGCACTATCGCGTTACGCCCGGCAAACCGTTCCATCTGGCCAACATCGATCCCGCGGAAACGCCTTTTCTTCCCGACAAGGAGCAGCACCAGCAGGAAGCGCTGGAAGGCCTGGCGGAAGAACTCGACCATTGGCAGAACCTGCTTCACGCGGAGGGTCGGCGCAAGCTTCTCCTGGTTCTGCAAGGCACCGACACAAGCGGCAAGGACGGCACGATTCGCTGGGTGTTCTCACGTACATCGCCATTGGGTGTGCGTGTGGCGGCCTTCAAGGCGCCCACGGATGAAGAGCGCGCGCGTGACTTTCTGTGGCGCTGCCATGCGGTGGTGCCCCGGGCGGGCGAAATCGCCGTGTGGAACCGCAGCCACTACGAGGACGTCCTGGTGCCGTGGGTCGAAGGCTGGATTGGCAAGGCTGAGCTGCGCCGACGCTATGCCCATATCAACGACTTCGAGCGCCTGCTGGCCAAGACGGGGACGGTGCTGGTCAAGTGCATGCTGCACATCGACAAGGACGAGCAGCGCAAGCGCCTGCAGGCTCGCCTGGACGACCCAAGCAAGCATTGGAAATTCAGCCTCGGCGACCTCGCGACGCGCCAGAAGTGGGACGACTACCAGAACGCCTATGAGCACGCCATCGCAGCCACATCGACGGCACACGCCCCCTGGTACGTCGTCCCCGCCAACCACAAGAACCACCGCAATCTGATGATTGCCCGCCTGCTCGTCAAAGTGCTCCGGGACATGAAAATCAGCCTTGCGCCTGCAAACCCGGCCTTCGCCGGCTTGAAGGTCCAGTGACCCGGTCCATGTCGAACTCCGCCCTCCCCGCCTCCTCTGCCGCCGAAGCCGGCACGCCCGACAGTTTCACGTGGCCGCTGCCTCCGCAAGGTCACTTCCGCGTTCCCAACACGAGCACCATTCGCTGCGAAATCAGCAATCTCGCCGGTCGCAACGGCGAAGGGGTGATGAATCTTTTCTCCCCATCCACGCAACTGGTCCACATCCATCTTTTGCGCACACGGGCGCCGGTGCCGCTGCGCTTCGATCAGTTCAGGTCTCTGCTGCTGCTGGATCCGCTGCGGCCCCTGGACGACACGCCGGTGGAGTGGGCGGACTATCGCGTCGTGTGGAAGGGTGATGGCGGCGAACTCGGCGGCCGAAGTGCCGGCCACGTGCAGACGCCGTTCGGCGTGTTCCTTTATCCAGGCGATGATGACGGTCATGTGAGGCGGCTCTTCGTGCCGCACACGGCGTACGAACGGATCGAAACCGACATGGCCGCGGCAGGGGACGCCTTGTCGAAGGTGGCCACGCGCCGCAGCGAACTGCTGCAGGCCCTGCAACGCCAGGCCAGTGCCCCGATCGTTCGCATCGGCGAAGCGTTGATGTCGCTGGGCATGATCAACGAGGAACAGCTCTCCGAAGCGTTGGCCGCCCAGAAGCAGATGGGCAACGGGTTGCCGCTGGGTGAACTTCTGGTGCGCATGGGGGCCGTGTCCGCGGTGGACCTGAAGGTCGCGCTCACTCGCAAGATGGGCTATCCAGTGGTGGACCTGCAAGCCTTCGATGCCGAGCCCGATGCCCTCGGTCGGCTGAGTCACGCCGTGGCGCGCCGGCTGCAGTTGCTTCCCCTCATCGTGGCAGACGGGCGCTTGGTCGTTGCGATGGACGATCCCGCCAACCGCCACGGCGCGCTGGACGAGGCCGAGTTCATTTCGCAGATGAAGATCGCGCCGGTGCTCGGCCAGTGCGAAGACTTCGAGGCCTGTGTGTTCGCCGCGTACGACAAGATCGGCGCGGCGTCCGAGGCCAAGCCGACGCCCTCCCAGGCGCAGGCCATGGAGTTTGAAGCCGCCGACACCAGCAGCCTTCTGGAGTCGCTCGAGAAGGAGAACCAGAGCGGGCTTGACGCAGACGACGACCGGCCGATCGAGCAGTCCGACAACTCGCTCGTCCGGATGATCAACCGCATGATTCTGGAAGCGTTCACAGGTGGCGTGTCCGACATCCATGTGGAGAGCTATCCCGGCAAGGAGAAGATCCGAATCCGATTCCGCAAGGACGGCCTGCTTCGCACTTATCTGGAGCTGCCGCACAACTACCGCAACGCCGTGATCGCGCGGATCAAGATCATGGCCGATCTAGACATCAGCGAGCGCCGCAAGCCACAGGACGGCAAGATCAACTTCGCGCGCTTTTCGCCCAAGCACCGGCTTGAACTGCGCGTTGCCACCATTCCCACAAACAACGGGCTGGAAGATGTCGTCATGCGGATCTTGGCATCGGCCAAACCGCTGCCACTCGACAAGTTGGGACTGACCGACAGCAACTACCAGCGGCTGCGCAGCGCCATCGAGCGGCCGTACGGCATGGTGCTGTGCGTCGGCCCGACGGGGTCGGGCAAGACCACGACGCTGCACTCCGCACTCAGCCACATCAACACGCCCGAGCGAAAGATCTGGACCGCCGAAGACCCGATCGAAATCACCCAGGCGGGCCTCCGCCAAGTGCAGGTGAATGCACGCATCGACTGGACCTTTGCACGGGCGCTGCGCGCCTTTCTTCGTGCCGACCCCGACGTCATCATGGTCGGGGAAATCCGAGATGAAGAGACGGCACGGGTATCCATCGAGGCATCGCTGACGGGGCATTTGGTGCTGTCAACGCTCCATACCAACAGCGCACCGGAGACGGTGACGCGCTTGCTCGACATGGGCATGGATCCCTTCAACTTCGCCGATTCGTTGCTGGCTGTGCTGGCCCAGCGACTGGTGCGACGCCTCTGCCCGGCCTGCCGAACCAGCAGAGCGGCGACATCGGAGGAGATCGACGAACTCGTCCAGGACTACCTGCACGCCTATGGCGCAGCCGAAGACGTTGAGGACCGGGATGCACTCATCGCTCGGTGGACCGCTCGCCACGGCGTGGACGGCCAACTCCAGTTTCATCGCAGCCCCGGCTGCCCTGTTTGCGAAAAGACCGGCTTCAAAGGCCGCGTCGGCTTGCACGAACTGATGGTGATCTCTCGCGAACTTCGCGAACTGATCCAGGGCGGCGCCCGGGTAGAGGCGCTACTGGCCACTGCTGTGCGGCAAGAAATGCGCACGTTGCGCCAAGACGGGATTGAGAAAGTCCTGTCAGGACACACGACGATTGAAGAAGTCCGGGCAACCAGCAATAGCTGAATGCTGTTTTGTCCGGGGCACGGTGTCTGCGGACACCGGGCTCAAGCACAAATGCGCGTCTGGGCCGCGTTGAGAAATTTATCGAGCGGCGCCAAACAAAAAGCCCCGCAGCGTTGAGCTGAGGGGCTTTTTGAGGGCTGTAAGAGCCTGACGATGACCTACTTTCACACGGGAGTCCGCACTATCATCGGCGCTGAGTCGTTTCACTGT
>NZ_CAJYES010000229.1 GCF_913773995.1 uncultured Pseudacidovorax sp. | reverse complement strand
CTTGCGCGCCATCCCCGGCGGCACATCCGTTCGTGCCTGCGGCATCGTCACCGTGCGCCAGCGGCCGGGCACCGCCAAGGGCACCGTCTTCGTCACGCTGGAGGACGAGACGGGCGCCGTGAACGTGGTGGTCTGGGCCCGCGTGGCGGAGCAATGGCGCGAGCCGCTGCTCAAGTCGCAGTTGCTGGCCGTGCGCGGCACCTGGCAGCGCGACCACGACAGCGGCGGCAAGGTCTGCCACCTGGTCGCCGAGGCCATGCGCGATCTCACACCCTTACTGGGCCGCCTGGCGCGCGAGAACAAGAGCCGCGACTTCCACTGACGCATGACTGCCGCGGATGCGCCTGGCCGCATCCATGAAGGTTAAAAAAAAGCTTAAGCACTGCGTCAAAAAAACCTCTGACGAAGCGTGGTCTGGCCTTCAGTCCAGGGCGCATTGAGCCGAAAAATTGCATCAATCCCACCATGAAGCTGACGGGTGTGGTGCAAGTCACATATTTTTACTATCGTTAACTAAGCTAACATGACTCTCAACTTCAGCCTAAAGGTTTAGCCCTTTCCGGTACGCCTCCATGCCCTTCGTCCAACGCAACACCCAGGGAGAGATCGTGGCGATGTTCGTCGCGGCGCAGCCGCAGGCGAGCGAATGGCTGGACGCCCAGGCGGCCGAGGTGAGGGCCTTCGTGGGCGAGCCGGCCTCGGGGCCCTCGGCCGCCTTCGGCAACCTCGACAGCGACTTCATCCGGGTGCTGGAGGACGTGATCGATGCGCTCATCGACAAGAACCTGCTGCGCCTGACCGACCTGCCGCTGGAGGCCCAGCGCAAGCTGCTGGCGCGCAAGGACCTGCGCCAGCACCTGCGCGACCGCCTGGACCTGCTGCCCGGCGACGACGTCATCTGAGAGTCTTTCCCACGAATGTCTTCCACGCCTGAAACCAGCGTGCCTGCGGCACGCACGGCATCGTCGTCGCATGTTCCGGACGAGCGCCTGCTCCACGAAGACCCGCTGCTCGACTGCCTGATCGCCATCACCCAGATGCACGGTCAGCCCTGGAGCGCCGAGGCGCTCACCGCCGGCCTGCCACTGGTGGACAGCCGCCTGACGCCCTCGCTGCTGCTGCGCGCCGCCGGCCGGGCGCATCTGGCTGCGCGACTGGTGCGGCGGCCTCTGGAAGGCCTGGGCACCTCGCACCTGCCGGCCATCCTGCTGCTGGCCAATGGCCATGCCTGCGTGCTGCAGGAGCGGCTGGAGGACGGCCGCCTGCGCATCCGCCGGCCGGAGTTCGGCGAATCGTCGGAGGTGATCGACGCCGATGCGCTGGCCGTCGAATACATCGGCGTGGCCGTGCTGCTGCGCCCGCGTTTCCGCTTCGAGGCCCGCGCGCCGCAGGTGAGTGCACTGCGTGGGCGCCACTGGTTCTGGGGCGTCGTGTTCCAGAACTGGCGCCTGTACCGCGACGCGCTGCTGGCCGCTCTGGCCGTCAACCTGTTCGCGCTGGCGGTGCCGCTCTATTCGATGAACGTGTACGACCGCGTGGTGCCCAACCGCGCCACCGACACGCTGTGGGTGCTGGCCATCGGCGTGCTGCTGGTGCTGGTGTTCGACTTCGTGCTGCGCACCGTGCGGGCCTACATCGTCGACACGGCCAGCAAGCGCATCGACGTGCACCTCTCCTCGCAGATCATGGAGCGGGTCATGGGCCTGCGCATGGACGCGCGGCCGGCCTCGGCGGGCTCCTTCGCCTCCAATCTGCGCAGCTTCGAGTCGGTGCGCGACTTCATCGCCTCGGCCACGCTCACCACGCTGGTGGATCTGCCCTTCATCTTCCTGTTCCTGGGGGCGATGGTGTGGATCTCGCCCTGGGTGGTGGTGCCGCCGGTGGTGGGCATCCTGCTCGTGGTCATCGCCTCGCTGCTGGTGCAGCACAAGATGCACGACCTGACCGAGACCACCTACCGCGCCTCGGCCCAGCGCAACGCGGTGCTGGTCGAAAGCCTGGTGAGCCTGGAGACGGTCAAGACCCTCGGCGCCGAAGGCACCGTGCAGCGGCAGTGGGAGCGCTCCACGCGCTTCCTGGCGCAGGTGGGCTCGCGGCTCAAGCTGCTGTCCTCGGCCAACGTCAACTTCACCCAGTTCGTGATGCAGCTGACCACCATCTGCGTGGTCATCGTCGGCGTCTACCAGCTGGAGGATGCGCGCATCACCATGGGCGGCATCATCGCGGCCTCGATGCTGTCGGGGCGCGCGCTGGCGCCGCTGGGGCAGGTGGCGGCGCTGCTGACGCAGTACCACCAGGCGCGCACCTCGCTCACCTCGGTGGAGCAGACCATGACCATGCCGGTGGAGCGCCCCGAGGACGCGCCCTTCGTGCATCGTCCGCAGTTCCAGGGCGCCATCGAATTCAAGGATGTGCACTTCGCCTATCCCGGCCGCGAGCAGGGCGTGCTGCGTGGCGTGAGCCTGCGCATCGCGCCGGGCGAGAAGGTGGGCATCATCGGCCGCATCGGCTCGGGCAAGACCACGCTCGAGAAGATGGTGCTGGGCCTGTGGCGGCCTTCGCGCGGCCAGGTGCTGATCGACGGCATCGACTCGCGCCAGCTCGACCCGGCCGAACTGCGGCGCGCCATCGGCTTCGTGCCGCAGGACATCAGCCTGTTCTACGGCTCGCTGCGCCACAACATCACGCTGGGCGCGCCCTTCGCCGACGACAGCGCGGTGCTGGCGGCGGCCGACCTGTCGGGCGTGGCCGAGTTCGCCGACGCCCATCCGCAGGGCTACGACATGCTGGTGGGCGAGCGCGGCGAATCGCTTTCGGGTGGCCAGCGCCAGGCGGTGGCCATTGCCCGCGCCGTGCTGGCCGATCCACCCATGCTGCTGCTGGACGAGCCCTCGTCCAGCATGGACCACCAGAGCGAGGAGCGGCTCAAGAGCCGCCTGGCCCATTTCGCGCGCAACAAGACGCTGCTGCTCATCACCCATCGCACCTCGCTGCTGGACCTGGTGGACCGGCTGATCGTGATGGACAACGGCCAGGTAGTGGCCGACGGCCCCAAGGCGCAGGTCATCCAGGCCCTGCAGCAGGGCCGCGTGGGCCGCGCGGGCTGAGGGGAGGGCAGGCACATGTTGCAGATCAAGACCGTTCCCCAGAAGAACACCTTCTTCGCCCGTTTGTCCCGCCGCTGGTCGCGCTTCGCGGCCCGGGTGGGCCGCGTCTTCGACCGCTGGATGGACGGCGCCGAGCGCGCCGAACTGCACGACGAGAAGGACTTCGGCGCCGATGCCGAATGGGCCATCGCCGAGCAGAAGGCCCGTGGCGCGCGGCTGGCCGTGTGGATCACGCTCGCGGCCTTCGTGGTGCTGCTGGTGTGGGCCGCCTTTGCCAAGCTGAACGAGGTGACCCGCGGCGAGGGCAAGGTGATCCCCTCGCGCCAGGTGCAGCAGATACAGAGCCTGGACGGCGGCATCGTCTCCGAGATCCTGGTGCGCGAAGGCCAGAAGGTGGATGTCGGCCAGGTGCTGCTGCGCATCGACCCGACGCGCTTCAACTCCTCGCTGGCCGAGAACAAGGCCCAGGTCTACACGCTGCAGGCGCGCGCTGCGCGGCTGGAGGCGCTGGCCTCGGGCAAGCCCTTCAATGTGTCGGAGGAGGTGCGCAAGGCCATTCCCGACGTGGTGGAGCAGGAGCGCGTGGCCTATGAATCCCGTCGCGCCGAACTCGAGGCTTCGGTCGGCGTGGCGCGCCAGCAGCTGGCCCAGCGCCGGCAGGAGCTGGCCGAAGTGGCCTCCAAGCAGGCCCAGGCCTCGCAGAGCTACCAGCTCACCGCCAAGGAGCTGGAGGTGACGCGTCCGCTGATCCGCACCGGCGCCGTGTCCGAGGTGGAGCTGCTGCGCCTCGAGCGCGACGTGGCCCGCTTCCGCGGCGAGCGCGACATGGCCTCGGCCCAGATCCCGCGCATCCAGGCCGCCATCGGCGAGGCCCAGCGCAAGATCGAGGAAGTGGACCTGACTCTGCGCAACCAGGCACGCAGCGAGCTGTCCGAAGTGACCACCAAGCTCGGCGCCCTGCAGGCCGGCAGTGTGGGCCTGGCCGACCGCGTCAAGCAGGCCGAGATCCGCTCGCCGGTGCGCGGCATCGTCAAGCAGCTGATGGCCAACACCGTGGGCGGCGTGGTGCAGCCGGGCAAGCAGATCCTCGAAGTGGTGCCCAGCGACGACACGCTGCTGCTGGAGACCAAGGTGGCGCCGCGCGACATCGCCTTCCTGGTGCCAGGGCAGCCGGCCATCGTCAAGTTCACCGCCTACGACTTCGCCACCTACGGCTCGCTGGACGGCAAGCTGGAGACCATCGGCGCCGACACCGTCACCGACGAGAAGGGCAACGCCTTCTACCTGGTGCGGGTGCGCACCACCAAGAGCGAGATCGGCGAGCAGCAACTGCCCATCCTGCCCGGCATGGTGGCCGAGGTGGACATCCTGACCGGCAAGAAGACGGTGCTGTCGTACCTGCTCAAGCCGGTGCTGCGGGCCAAGGAGCGCGCGCTCACGGAGCGTTGACAGCCCTTCGCCGCTTCTTTCGACCCTGACCCTCTGCCGCCTGTCGATGACGCCTGAATCCTTGCTGATCCTGACCCATGACGACGTGCTCGCCGAGCGCTGGGCGCCGCTGGGCAGCGATTGGCCGGTGACGCGCGGCGCGGACCTGTCGGCGCTCGCCGACTGGCGGGCGCAGGGTCGGCGGCTGGTGCTGCTGGACGGGCAGATGCCCGGACTGCCCGCATGGCACGACCCGCACTGGACGGGGCGGCTGTCGGGCGTCGACGTGCTGGTCGGTCTCGGTGTGGCGGACGACCGGCTGGGCGCGGCGGTGCTGCAGGCCGGTGCCGCAGGCTTCTGCCACCTGTATGCGCCGCTGCCGACGGTGCGGCAGGCGCTGCAGGTGGTGGCTTCTGGCGAGCTCTGGGTCGGGCGCGATCTGCTCACGCGCCTGTTGCGGCTTTTGGACGACCGGCCGGCCGCGCAGCCGCCCAAGACCGCCCCCGATGCGGCCTGGGCCCAAGGACTGACCCTGCGCGAGCGTGAGGTGGCCGAGCTGGCCTCGCTGGGCGAGGCCAACGACGCCATCGCCGAGCGTCTGGGCATCACGCCACGCACGGTCAAGGCCCACCTGTCGACCGCCTTCGACAAGCTCGGCGTGGCCGACCGGCTGCAGCTGGCGCTGCGGGTGCACGGCATCCGGTAGGCCTTCGGGGCCGCAAGCCCCAAAAGTGTGACTTAGTTCCGCAAAGAAGCGGGGCGGCATTGTCCTCAAGGCCAATGTGCGCGGAAGAAACGTTCATTAACATTTTCCGTAACGTTTTTTCACCTAACTCCACACACGCCATGGCCACTACCACGACCGCTGCCGCCACCGGGTCCATCACCGCCCTGATCGGCAAGGCCTTCATCCGGCTGCCTTCCGGCCAGCTGCGCGCGCTGCAGGTTGGCGATCTCGTCCGCGAAGGGCAGCAGCTGGTCATCGAAGACGGCGCCGTCCTCGAGATGCGCACTCCCGCGGGGGTTGTCGAAGTGGCCGGTCCGCGCGAGGTGTCGACCAACGCCGAGATGCTGGGCACGGCGCCCACGCCAGAGCGTTCCGAGGGGGCCGTCAACAAGGGCACCGCGGCGGTGGACCAGGTGATCCAGGCCCTCAACCGTGGCGAAGATCCGTTCCAGAACCTGGACCCGACCGCCGCCGGTCTGACCGGTGGCGAGGCCAGCGAAGGCCACTCCTTCGTGGTGCTGGACCGCATCGTCGAGACCACCCCTTCCCTGGGCCTGGCCCAGGCCAATGGAACGGCACTGCCGAGTGCGGCGCTGCCGCCCAGCGCCGCTCTGCTGCTGGCCAATGCGACGAACAACGCGCCGACCGCACAGGACGACCGGGTGACCACGCAGGAGGACACGCCCATCGCCGGCCGTGTCACCGCCACCGACCTGGACGGCAACCTGCTGACCTTCACGCCCGCCACCAATCCGCAGCATGGCGTGGTCGTGGTCAACACCGACGGCAGCTACCTCTACACGCCCGCCAAGGACTACAACGGCACCGACAGCTTCACCGTGACGGTGAGCGACGGCCAGGGCGGCACCACGACGGCCACGGTGACCATCACCATCACGCCGGTCAACGATGCGCCGGTGCCGAGCAACCCCGACAACCCGCCCGCCAACCAGAATTTCGACCCGGCCACCGGCAACTACCGCATCACCACGCCCGAGGACACGCCCGTGTCGGGCAAGGTCGCGGCCACGGATGTGGACGGTGATGCGCTGACCTTCACCAAGGGAAGCGACCCGGTGCATGGCACAGTGGTCGTCAATGCCGACGGCAGCTACACCTACACGCCTGCCAAGGACTACAACGGCGCCGACCAGTTCACCGTGGTGGTGAGCGACGGCAACGGCGGCACGGCCACCTCGACGGTGTTCGTGGGCATCACGCCGGTGAACGATCCGCCGGTGATCGTCGATCCGCCCAGCCCGCCGCCCGGCCAGACCTTCGACCCGACCACGGGCGACTACCGCATCACCACGCCCGAAGACACGCCGGTGTCCGGCAAGGTGGCGGCAAGCGACGTGGACGGCGACCCGCTGACCTTCACCAAGGGCAGCGATCCGACCCACGGCACCGTGGTGGTCAACGCCGATGGCAGCTACACCTACACCCCTGCCAAGGACTACAACGGCAGCGACCAGTTCACCGTGGTGGTGAGCGACGGCAACGGTGGCACGGCGACCTCGACCGTGTTCGTGGGCATCACGCCGGTGAACGATCCGCCGGTGATCGTCGATCCGCCCAGCCCCCCGCCCGGCCAAACCTTCGACCCGACCACGGGTGACTACCGCATCACCACGCCCGAAGACACGCCGGTGTCCGGCAAGGTGGCGGCGAGCGACGTGGACGGCGACCCGCTGACCTTCGTCAAGGGCAGCGACCCGACGCACGGCACGGTGGTGGTCAACGCCGACGGCAGCTACACCTACACGCCCGCCAAGGACTACAACGGCGCCGACCAGTTCACCGTGGTGGTGAGCGACGGCAACGGCGGTACGGCCACCTCGACCGTGTTCGTGGGCATCACGCCGGTGAACGATCCGCCGGTGATCGTCGATCCGCCCAGCCCCCCGCCCGGCCAGACCTACGACCCGACCACGGTCGACTACCGCATCACCACGCCCGAAGACACGCCGGTGTCCGGCAAGGTGGCGGCGAGCGACGTGGACGGCGACCCGCTGACCTTCACCAAGGGCAGCGACCCAACCCACGGCACCGTGGTGGTCAATGCCGACGGCAGCTACACCTACACGCCGTCCAAGGACTACAACGGCAGCGACCAGTTCACCGTGACGGTGAGCGACGGCAATGGCGGCACCGCCACCTCGACGGTGTTCGTGGGCATCACGCCCGTGGACGACGCCAGCGTGCTGACGCCCGACGTGAAGACCACGACGGAAGACAGTCCCGCCATCGGCAACGTGCTGGTCAACGACCGCGACGTGGACAGCACGCTGTCCGTGGCCTCTTTCCAGGTGGCAGGCCAGGCCGCCGTGCTGGCTGGCGGTACCGCCATCATCGCCAACGTGGGCACGATCACCATCGCGGCCAACGGCGACTACGTGTTCACGCCCAATGCCGATTGGAACGGCCAGGTGCCCACGGTCACCTACACCACCAATACCGGCTCGTCGACCACGCTGGACATCACCGCCACGCCGCTGGACGACACGCCCGCGCTGTCGAACGACGTGGCCAAGACCGCCGAGGACACGCCGATCAAGATCGACGTGCTGGCCAACGACACCGACGTCGACGGCGACAAGCTGACGATCATCGCCGTCGACGGCAAGGACATCGCCGCTGGCCCGGTGGCCGTGACCGGCGGCGTGGTGAGCCTCAATGCCGACGGCACGCTGCTCTACACACCCAACCCCGACTCCAACGGCAACCTGACCTTCACGTACACGGCCACCGACGGCCGC
>NZ_CAJYES010000228.1 GCF_913773995.1 uncultured Pseudacidovorax sp. | reverse complement strand
GGCGTGGACCGTGATCCAGCGGCCATCGCCGCCCTGGCACCGCTGGCCGAAGCCGGCGCCGAAGTCGTGCAGGCGGACATCGAGAACGGCCCCTGGCCCTTCGAGGACTGCCGCTTCGACGCGGTGGTCGTCACCCACTACCTCTGGCGCCCGCTGCTGCCCCACATCGTGGCAGCGGTGGCGCCCGGCGGCGTGCTGCTCTACGAGACTTTCGCGGCCAACAATGAGACGGTCGGGCGCCCCTCGCGGCCCGACTTCCTGCTCGCGCCGGGCGAGTTGATCGCGGCCAGTGCCGGCCTGCGGGTGGTGGCCTATGAAGACGGCTTTCTCTCTTCGCCCGACCGCTTCGTGCAGCGCATCGCCGCCGTCCGGCCGCGTGCGGGAGAAGCCCTTGCGCGGCATCGCCTCGGTCCCTCCCAGGTCGCTGGCTAGAATCCGCGGTTCCGCGTTCACCGACAAAGAGAGTCCCTTGGAGCAACTGACTGGCAGCATCGTCGCGCTCGTCACGCCGATGCATGAAGACGGTAGCGTCGACTACGACGCGCTTCGCAAGCTCATCGACTGGCACATCGCCGAGGGCACAGACTGCCTGGGCGTGGTCGGCACCACGGGCGAATCGCCCACGGTGGACGTCGAGGAGCATTGCGAGATCATTCGCGTCACGGTCGAGCAGGCGGCTGGCCGCGTGCCGGTGATGGCAGGCTGTGGCGCCAATTCCACCCGTGAAGCCATCGAGTTGGCCCGCTACGCCAAGGGCGTGGGCGCCGATTCGCAGCTGCAGGTGGTGCCCTACTACAACAAGCCCACGCAGGAGGGCCAGTACCAGCACTTCCGCGCCATCGCCGAGTCGGTGGGCGACCTGCCCATGGTGCTGTACAACGTGCCCGGCCGCACGGTGGCCGATATGGCCCATGACACGGTGCTGCGCCTTGCCCAGATTCCCGGCATCGTCGGCATCAAGGAAGCCACCGGCAACATCGAACGCGCGCAGTGGCTGATCCGCGAGGCGCCGAAGGGCTTCTCCATCTATTCAGGCGACGATCCGACCGCCGTGGCCCTGATGCTCTGCGGTGGCCACGGCAATGTGAGCGTCACCGCCAACGTCGCCCCGCGCCAGATGCACGACCTGTGCGTGGCGGCCATTGCGGGCGATGCGCGCCGGGCAATGGAAATTCAGCTGTCCCTGATGCCTCTGCACCGGGCGCTCTTCGTCGAGCCCAATCCGATTCCCGTCAAGTGGGCGCTGCAGCGCATGGGCCGCATCGGCGCCGGGCTGCGCTTGCCCCTGACCCCGCTGGCCAGCACCCAGCACACCGCCGTCGAAGACGCCTTGCGCCAATGCGGCATGGTGTCCGGCTGACACAAACGTCAAGATTCGGCAACCTTTTGCCGCTCGGGCACTCCATCTGTCCCATGCGGCTGCCGTCCTTCCGACGGGCCGCCTGATTTACCCTCCCTCTCTTCGCCGAAGGAAGACGACTTGAACACCCCTTTGCGATTCGCCGTGCTGGCTCTGGCCACCAGTCTGGCTGCGTGCTCCGTGCTGGAGTCCGACAAGATCGACTACAAGAGCGCCGGCAAGGCCCCCACGCTGGAGGTGCCGCCCGATCTATCGCAACTGTCGCGCGACAACCGCTACGCCATTCCCGGCGGCGTCGTCTCGGCCAACGCCTATGAAGCCGGCCGTGCCAACGCCCCAGGGATTCCCACCGCCGTCGACAAGATCGGCGACGTGCGCATGGAGCGCGCAGGCAACGAGCGCTGGATCGTGGTCGACCGGCCGCCGGAGCAGCTGTGGGACACGGTGCGCGACTTCTGGATGGAAAGCGGCTTCCTGCTGACCACCGAGCAACGCAACCTCGGGATCATGGAAACCGACTGGGCCGAGAACCGGGCCAAGCTGCCGCAGGATCCGATCCGCTCGGTGCTGGGCAAGGTGATCGACTCGGTCTACTCCACAGGCGAGCTCGACCGCTTCCGTACCCGCATGGAGCGCACCCCGAAGGGCACGGAGATCTACATCAGCCACCGAGGCATGCAGGAGGTCTACACCAACCAGCGGCAAGACCAGACCGTGTGGCAGCCGCGCGCCGTCGACCCCGAGCTCGAGACCGAATTCCTGCGCCGCCTGATGGTCAAGCTCGGCGTGACCCAGGAGCAGTCGCGTGCTGCGGCCGCCTCCGTGGCCGCTGCGCCCCAAGCCCGCGCCGCCACCATCGGCAACGTCAACGGCCAGCCGGTGCTGCAGGTGGCCGATGGCTTCGACCGCGCCTGGCGCCGGGTCGGCCTGTCGCTCGACCGCACCGGCTTCACCGTGGAAGACCGCGATCGCTCGGCCGGCGTCTACTACGTGCGCTACGTGACGCCCAACCCCGACCGCAAGGAGCCGGGCATCTTCGGCAAGCTCTTCAGCCGCGACAACAAGAACGAAGCGCCGATGAAGTACCGCATCCGCGTGCAGTCGCAGGGCGACAAGAGCACGGTGACGGTGCTGAACGAGGCCGGTGCGCCCGAGAAGTCGGACAACGCTCAGCGCATCGTGCGCGTGCTGGCCGACGACCTGAAGTAAGGCGTGGCGCTGCGCTTTCGCAGCCTCGGCAGCGGCAGCAGCGGCAACGGCACGCTGGTGGAGGTGCGCAGCGAGTCGCGCACCTCGCGCCTGCTGATCGATTGCGGCTTCAACCTGCGCCAGCTCGACCAGCGGCTGGCGCGAGAGGGTCTCAAGGCCTCGGATATCGACGCCATCTTCGTGACCCACGAGCACGGCGACCACATCGGCTGCGCCCATGCCTTGTCGCAGCGAGACGGCATCGATGTCTGGATGAGCGAAGGCACCTGGCTCGCCACCGCCGCCCCCGACTACGCCGGACGGCTTCATCTGGCCCGCGATGGTGAAGCCATCGAAGTGGGCGAGCTTGAAGTCCAGCCCTTCACCGTTCCCCATGACGCCCGCGAGCCGCTGCAGCTGCGCTGCACCGACGGGGCGCGGACATTGGCGGTGCTGACGGACCAGGGACACGCCAGCGCTCACGTCATGGCGCGCCTGGCGGGTGTCCATGCCCTGCTGCTGGAGTTCAACCACGACGTGGCGCTGCTGTCCCAGTCGCGCTATCCGCCCTTCCTGAAGCGGCGCGTGGGGGGCAACTATGGCCACCTGTCCAACGCGGCGGCGGGCGAGATTGCCCGCGCGGTGAACCACGACGGCCTGCGACATGTGGTGGCCGCTCATCTGTCGGAGCAGAACAACCGGCCGGACATCGTCAGGCAGGCCATGGCCGAGGCGCTGGGTGCGGCCGCCCACGAGATGCTGGCGGCCGACGCCGCCGAGGGCTCGCCCTGGCTCGACGCCTGAGCGGCGCCGCAGGCGAACCGCGCGCCCCCCCGGCGATGCCTCAGAGATTGGACAGCTTGGTGCTCATGAACAGCGATTCGCTGAAGGGCAACGACTCTGGCCCGTTGTCACTGGCGCCGTGGATCATGCCGGTCATCTCCTCGGCCGAGATCGGCTTCGAGAACAGGAAGCCCTGAAGCTCGTCGCAGCCCATCATCATCAGCAGCTCGCACTGGCCTTGGGTTTCGACCCCTTCGGCCACCACCTTCAGGTTGAGCGTCTTGCCCAGACTGACGATGGACGCAGCGATGGAGCGCGCATCCTCGCTGTGCTCCAGGTCGGCGACGAAAGCCCGATCCACCTTCAGCTCAGAAGCGGGAAGGCGCCTCAGTGCCGCCAGGCTGGAATACCCGGTACCGAAATCGTCGATGGACACATGCAGCCCAAGGGAGCGCATGCGCTCGAAGGTGGCTGTGGCGGTCGCGGTGTGCTGCATCGCCACCGATTCGGTGATCTCGCAGGTGAAGCGGTTCGGCTGCAGGCCGTAACGCTCCAGACATTGCGCAATATGGTCGACCAGGTCCTCTTCCTGCATCTGCAGCGCGGAGATGTTGACGGCCACCCGCATGCGCAGCCCCATCGCCCGCCATGAAGCCGCCACGCGACAGGACTCCTCGATCACCCAGCGGCCCAGCACACCCATGAGCCCCGCCGCTTCGGCCATGGGCACGAACACTGCCGGTGCCACGTTGCCGCGGATCGGATGCTGCCAGCGCAAAAGCGCTTCGGCCGCCGTGATCTGCAACGACTGCGCATCCACCTTGGGCTGGAACAGCAGGCGCAGTTCCTTGTTCTCGACGGCGGCGCGCAGATCGTTCAGGAAAAACGCCTGGGCTCGCGCCTCTTCGGCGAAGGCCGGGTCATAGACGCAGATCTTGCCCTCGCCATTGAGTCCCGCGCCCGCGCGCTCTGCCGCCAGTGACGCGAATTCGATGAGCCGGCCACGATCGTCCGCCGAAGCTGCGACAGCGACGCCCATGGAGGCCACAAGGATCAGTTGCCCCTTCGCCGACTGCACCGGCAACGCGAGCTGCTGGAACGCCAGTTCGGCCACTTCGAGCAGGTCGCTCTTGCTGCCCGGGATGGCCAAGGCGAACTCGCCGCCCTCCAGATGCGCTGCGGTGGCGCCCGGTGGCAGGCATCCGAGAAGACGCTGGGCCGCGAGCTTGACGACGAAGTCCGCGAATTCCTGACCGAAGGCCTGCCGCATGCGGCGGAAATGATCCAGCAGGATCACGACGACGCCGTGGGGGCCCACCTTCGCCAGAATGTCGAGCGACGCATCCAGCCCTTTGCGGTTGCGAAGGCCAGTCAGGGCGTCGCCGCGCTCCAACTCGTGCTTCTCGCGGGAGACCACCTGAAGCTGATGCGAAATGCGCGCCGATTTCCACCGCTCGCGCATCATCAGCAGCAAAGCCACCAGGGCAGCCAGCAGGCTCAAGCCGATCAGGCCGAGCGATACCTCGTCAAAGGCGGCGACTTTCATCAGGTGTGCAACGAACTGGAGGACGGGCAGGACACGGCCGAGATGATCGCCACTTTCGAATCAACTGGCCGGGAGTCCGGCAACATTTATCAACAATTTACATCTTATGTCGCAGGTTGTGGCGGCTCAGTGTGTCGACAGCGAGTCGGGAGTTTGTCGAAGCGGTGTTTCCGGTCGCGGTCGCGAATCCACGCTCAAAGCACAGGCCCTCAAAGGCCAAGGATGGAGGCCGGGAAGCCTGGACGCGCACGGGCAAAGGCATCGTCCAGGCGATGTCGCAACGATGCCACCGCGAGCTGCGAATCGGTGCTGCGCCCACGGCTGCCTGCCGGATCATGGCGCCCGACGATCCACCCCGGCGTCCAGAGGCCGCTGGGCAGATCCGCGGCATCGCTGGCGGCACAAAGGCGGCATTCGATGATGTGGTCCCACCGCTGACGCCAGGCAACGAAGCGCGGATGCCGCGCCCGCAGTTGCCGGTCGTCCTGCATGAGCAGGCGAAGCCGCCGCGCGCTGGAAGCCCAGGCTTGGAGCGCTTCGATGACAGCCGTCTCGCCGAGCGGCCAGTCCGCAAACTCGGCATCACAGCACCACAGGGCGGGCCAGCCCTGGCTGGCCGCCCCGCCGAAGGCCTCTCGCAGCCGATCGGCGAATTCGGAGGGTCCATCAAACGACCCCGCCGTCAGGGAGGCCTCATCGGGCATGGACCCACCCGGCCTCGCACCAGTCCCCCAGCAGCGCCAGCGCCTCGGCACTGGCCTTGGCCAGTTCGCGCGCACCCAGTTCGCGGCGATCCGCCAGGCGGCGCATCAGCACGGCGTCGCGCCCGCCGGCCAGCAGGCTCTCGCCGTTGATGAACACATGGCGCGCGTCGTAGAGCATGCGGGTGCGCCGGTCGAGCTGGACGGCCTCGACCTGCTCGGGCCATTCGCCGGGATCGAACCACACGTTCGGCTTGGGTTCGGTCAGGGACTCGCCCAGCGCGCAGTCGATGCGCGTGGACTGGGCCAGCGCCTTCTGGACGGCGTCTCGGGCGAAAGCCTGCAGCGCCTCCGGGATGGCAGCGGGCGATTGCGAGGCCGGCTGGCCGGGGTCGGCATAGCGGCGGCCCGGCGCCTCGTCGTCGGAGACGATGTCGCCCAGCCGCATGAGCAGGTCGGCGGCCAGTTCGGTCTGGGCCGGGGCGCGCAGGCCCACGGAGCAGGTCATGCAGTCGCCGCCCACGGCCACGCCATCATGGGCATAGCGGGGTGGCAGGTAGAGCATGTCGCCGGGCTCGAGCACCTGGGTGTCCTCCGGCTCGAAATGGTCAAGGATCTTCAGCGGCAGGCCGGGGCGCAGCGTCAGGTCCTTCTGGCGGCCCCAGGACCAGCGGCGGCGCCCGCTCACCTGCAACAGGAAGACGTCGTAGCTGTCGAAGTGCGGGCCGACGCCGCCGCCATCGCTGGCGTAGCTGATCATCACGTCGTCCAGCCGGGCCTCGGGCAGAAAGCGGAAGGGCTGCAGCAGTCCGTGGACGTCGTCGTCGTGCAGGTCGACGCCTTGCACCAGCAGCGTCCATTCGGGGCGGCCCAGCGGCGGCAGGCTGCGCCGGACGAAAGGGCCGTGTCGCAGGCGCCAGCCCTGGCGGGCATCGTGGGTGACCAGGCGGGACTCCACGCCCTCCTCGCCGGCCAGGTCGAACAGGCGGGCGCGCGACATCGGCGGGGCGGTCATCGGCAGCGCCTGGCGCACGAGCAGGGGTTTCTTCTGCCAGTGGCGGCGCATGAAGGTGTCGGCGCTCAATCCTCCGAGCAGGGGCAATCGTTGTGTCAGGGGCATGGTGGGAGAATTCTCATATGGAAATCACCCCCCAATGCGTGGTCGCCCTGACCTGGACCCTCAAGGACACCCTTGGCGAAACCCTGGACGTGCTCACCGAGCCCGTCGAATTCCTGGTGGGCGGCGACGACCTCTTCGATGCGATCGAGACCGCGCTTCAGGGCCACGGCCCCGGCGCCCGCGTGCAACTGCACCTGGAGCCCGAACAGGCCTTCGGCGACTTCGACGAGCACCTGCTCTTCCTGGAGCCGCGCTCCCTGTTCCCCAAGGAAGTCGAGGAAGGCATGAGCTTCGACGGCGCTGCGCTGCCCGCGGGCGTCAACCCGGACATGCCGAAGAACGTGCTCTACACCGTGGCCGAGATCTACCCGGAGCATCTGGTGCTGGACGGCAACCATCCGCTGGCCGGCATCGCCCTGCGGCTGGACCTGACCGTCAACGCCGTGCGCGAAGCCACCGAAGAAGAGATCGGCCGCGGCACTGCCGGCACCGGCTTCTTCCGCTTCGAGCCGATGGCACCGGGGAGCGATTCGCTGCACTGAGCGCGAGGGGCGCGTCCCGAGGCAGTGCGCCATGAAGCAAAAAGGCCGGCTCCCCGAGGGGGGCCGGCCTTTTCGTTCAGCCTTGCTCAGTAGCGCGAGATCTGACCACCGTCGATGCGCACCCGATCGCCGATGCGCAGGTCGCCGGGGCTCGGTACATCGAAGCTGCGGTAGCCGCCATTGCTCATCTGCACCGAGACGCGATAGCTCTCGTAGACACGGCCCGCGCCGTTGCGCGCCTCAACCGCGTTGCCGGCCAGTGCGCCACCCACCACGCCGAGCATCGTCGCCGCCGCGCGGCCGGAGCCGTGGCCGATCTGGTTGCCCAGCACGCCGCCGACCAGGCCGCCCACCACGGCGCCACCGCCGGACGGCGCCACAGGCGGCGTCTCGCTTCGCAGCACCTCGATGTTGGCCACGATGCCGGTTTCGACATACACGGCCTGGTTGTACGCCGGCGCGGCCGGGTACACGGGCGCCGCGGCGGGCTGATAGGGATAGCGAGTTTGGTAGACCGGTACCGGCGTCACGCAACCGGCCAGCAGCGCGGCTGCAGTGAGAGCGACGGCCGGAACGGCCAGAGAACGAATCTTGTTGTGAATCATGGTGTGGATCCTCGACAGGCGGGACTGCCCTCGGCTGATCGACTGCATCGCCGCACCATGCGACGTCGCGCGCGACCGCCCGCCTCGGGGATTGGAGGCGGACGCACGGCAAAGGTTCTGGAAGGCACCCTTGCTCACAGCCGAAACAACTTCTGGGAGATGCTTACAGCTTCCCGGTGGAGCCGTAACCGCCGGCACCGCGTTGGGTGTCGGCCTCGAAGGTGTCGACGACGCGGAACTGGGCCTGCACCACCGGCACGATCACCAGTTGCGCCAGGCGCTCCATCGGTTCGACCACGAAGGGGGTCTGGCTGCGGTTCCACGCACTCACCTTGAGTTCGCCCTGGTAGTCGCTGTCGATAAGTCCGACCAGGTTGCCCAGCACGATGCCATGCTTGTGACCCAGGCCCGAGCGGGGAAGGATCAGGGCCGCATAGCCCGGGTCGGCCAGGTGGATGGCGAGCCCTGTGCCGATGAGCTCACAGGCGCCGGGTGCCAGAGTGAGCGGCGCCGCGAGGCAGGCGCGCAGGTCCAGCCCGGCGCTGCCAGGCGTGGCATAGGTGGGGAGTTGCTGGGCCATTCGCGCGTCGAGCACGCGCACGTCGATCTTCATGGGGACTGCTGTTTTCGAGGGTTGTGCCGAGCGGTCGCGCCGCTGGCGGAAGGGTTGGGTGCCTTGTTCTGCAGGCCCTTGCGAATGCCGGTGAGCAGCTGCCGTGCAGCGGAGGTCGTGGCGTCGCGCCGGGCAAAGCGCTTGAACAGTCCGGCGCCGAGTGCAGCCAGCAGTGCCAGCACACCGAGCGGTGCTCCCACCGCCCACAGCACGAGCAGACCGACCAGGCCCGCCACGGCGTAGCCGGCGGCCTTGTCGGGCGGCGCGGCGCTGCCGGGCGCAGCAGGAACGCCAGAAGAGACCGCGGCCGCTGGCGGCGCCGACCCGGCGGGCGCCGCTGGGCGTGCAACGCCAGGCCGTTCGGGATGGGCCTGCACATGCTGCAGCGACCGGGCGGTCAGCTGCTCCACGTAGCGCACGAAGTCGCCGTTGCGGGGCGTGTTCCAGTCGGTCTCGTTCATGGGTCGATGCCTTGGACTTGTCAGCCGCGCCAGGGCCGCAGCCGGGCCGCGATCTCGGAGGCCAGCTCTCGGGCCAGCGCGAGCTTGGGCGCACGAGGAAGTTCGCGCGCCCCCTGCTCGTCGACCAGCAGCAGGCTGTTGTCGTCCTGGCCAAAGGTCAGCGGCCCGATGTTGCCCACGAGCAGCGGGATGCCTTTGCGAAGGCGCTTCGCCTTGGCATGCTCGAGCAGGTTCTCGCTCTCGGCCGCAAAGCCGACACAGAACAGCTGACGCTCGCGGGCGCGCACGCCCTGCGCCACGGTCTGCAGGATGTCGGGGTTCTCGACGAAGCGCAGCACCGGCGTCTGACCGCTGCCGTCCTTCTTGATCTTGTGCGTCTGCGGATCGGCCGGTCGCCAGTCGGCCACGGCGGCCGTGGCCACGAACACCGATGCATCCGACACGGCCGCCTGCACCGCCTGCAGCATCTGCTGCGCCGAGCCCACGTCCAGGCGCTGCACGCCGCGCGGGGTGGGCAGGTGCACCGGGCCGGCCACCAGCGTGACACGGGCGCCCGCCTCGCGCGCGGCGCGGGCGATGGCAAAGCCCATCTTGCCGGAGGAATGATTGGTGATGCCGCGGATCGGGTCCATGGCTTCGAAGGTCGGGCCGGCCGTGACCACCACATGCTCGCCCTGCAGCACCTTGGGCTGGAAGTGGGCCACGACCTCCTCGAGCAGTTCGGCCGGCTCCAGCATGCGGCCATCGCCCGTCTCGCCGCAGGCCTGCCAACCCTGGCCCACGCCCAGCACCTGGGCACCGTCGTCGGCCAGCTGGCGCAGGTTGCGCTGGGTGGCCGGGTGGGCCCACATCTCGCGGTTCATGGCCGGCGCCACCAGCAGCGGCACGCGCTGCAGCGGACGGGCGAGGCACAGCAGGCTGAGCAGCTCGTCCGACCGGCCCTGAACCAGCCGCGCGATGAAGTCGGCGCTGGCCGGTGCCAGCACGATCGCGTCGGCCTCACGCCCAAGGTTGATGTGCGGCATATTGTTGGCCTGCCGGGCGTCCCACTGCGACAGATACACGGGTTGGCCGGACAGGGCCTGCATCGTCACGGGCGTGATGAACTGCGTGGCCGCGTCGGTCATGACCACCTGCACCGTCGCACCGGCCTTGATGAACAGCCGGCACAGCTCGGCCGACTTGTAGCAGGCCACACCGCCGGTGAGGCCCAGGAGGATGTGCTTGCCTGCCAGGTCTTGTTGCATCCGGGCAGTGTAGAGCGAGCACCGCCTTGACCCGCCCTCGCGTCACGGGATGTGGCCTGACTGAAAAGAACGCATTGCCCGGCCGGTACAATCGCAATTTCCCATCCGCGGGCCATGGCGCCCGCGTCCGGCAATGACCAAATTCGTCTTCGTCACCGGCGGTGTGGTGTCGTCCCTCGGCAAGGGCATCGCTTCCGCCTCCCTCGCCGCCCTCCTCGAATCCCGCGGCCTCACGGTCACCCTCATCAAGCTCGATCCCTACATCAACGTGGATCCGGGCACGATGTCCCCCTTCCAGCATGGCGAAGTCTTCGTGACCGACGACGGCGCCGAGACCGACCTCGACCTGGGCCACTACGAGCGCTTCATCACGACGCGCATGCGCAAGTCCAACAACTTCACCACCGGCCAGATCTACAAGTCGGTGCTGGAGAAGGAGCGCCGCGGCGACTACCTGGGCAAGACGGTGCAGGTGATCCCGCACGTCACCAACGAGATCCAGGAATACATCAAGCGCGGTGCCGGCATCGGCACGCCGCACGAGGTGCAGATCGCCATCGTCGAGATCGGCGGCACGGTGGGCGACATCGAGTCCCTGCCCTTCCTCGAGGCCGTGCGCCAGATGAGCCTGAAGGCCGGCCCCAACAACAGCGCCTTCGTGCACCTGAGCTACCTGCCCTACATCGCGGCGGCCGGCGAGCTCAAGACCAAGCCCACCCAGCACACGGCGCAGAAGCTGCGCGAGATCGGCATCCAGGCCGACGCCCTGCTGTGCCGCGCGGACCGGCCGATCCCCGACGAGGAGCGCGCCAAGATCTCGCTGTTCTCCAACGTGCCCGAATGGGGCGTGATCAGCATGTGGGACGTGGACACCATCTACAAGGTGCCGCGCATGCTGCACGAGCAGGGCCTGGACGGCCTCATCTGCGACAAGCTGCGCCTGAACACGCCGCCCGCCAAGCTGCAGCGCTGGGACGACCTGGTCTACGAGGTCGAGCATCCGCAGAAGGAAGTGACCATCGCCATGGTCGGC
>NZ_CAJYES010000227.1 GCF_913773995.1 uncultured Pseudacidovorax sp. | reverse complement strand
GGCCAGCATCACCAGCAGGTCGATGCCGATGAACACGCCGCCCAGCAGGGCGTATTGCGGCGCCTGCGGCTGGCGAGCATCGACGAACTGAGGCAGGAAGGCGGCAAAGAAGAACACCGCCTTGGGGTTGGACAGGGCCACGGCCAAGCTGCGCAGCAGGGCGACGCCGCGCTGCGCTTCGTCCTGGGGCGCCTGGGCAAGCGCAGCGCGCAGATCGGTCGTCGGTGCACGCCACATCTTCAGGCCCAGCCAAGCCAGGTACAGCACACCCGCCGCACGCAGCGCGTCGAACAGCCATTGCGAGGCCGCCAAGAGCGAACCCAGTCCCAGTGCCACCACGGCGATGACGGCGGCGCTGCCGAGACAGGCGCCTGCGATGCCCCAGGCCGCTCGGCGCATGCCGCCAGCCATGCCGTTGGACAGGGCGAGCAGCATGGTCGGTCCGGGTATCACCGCGATGGCCACGCAGGCCAGGGCGTAGAGGAGCAGCGTCTCTGCGGTCATGGGGCGTCGGCCCGGGGCGCGCGTGCGGCGCGCGCGCGCGCCAAGGCTTCTTCGACGATCCGGCGTTTGCGGGCGTCGGTCGCTGCGGTGCTGCTGTTGGCCGCAGGCAGGGCGTCGATGGCGGCCGGCCGGGAGACTCCGGCCACGGGCTGCTCGTCGCTCTCAGGGGGGGCAACGCGCCGCTGTCGCGCGGTGTAACGTCGCCGGGCATCGTCAGCCTGCGTCTGCGACCACGCCGCCCATCCGCTCAGGCCGGGCGTGACCACCTCCAGAGCGATGCAGTCCACCGGGCAGACGGGCACACACAGCTCGCAGCCCGTGCAATGCGCCTCGATGACGGTGTGCATCCGCTTGTGGAAGCCCAGGATGGCGTCCGTGGGGCACACCTCGAGACAGCGCGTGCAGCCGATGCACCAGGCCTCGTCGATCACGGCCAGGGTGCGCGGACCTTCGCTGCCGCAGTCCGGGTTCAGCGGGCGCTCGTCACGATCCAGGAGCGCCGCGAGGCGACGCACGCCATCGGCACCGCCCGGCGGACAGCGGTCGATGGCGGCGCTGCCCTCAGCCAGCGCCGCAGCGTAGCCGGCGCAGTCCGGGTAGCCGCACCGGGTGCACTGCGTCTGGGGCAGGGCATCGAGCAGGCGTTCGGTCAGCGTACCGGACATGAGGGAAGGAGGGCGGGCTCAGGCGCTCGTCCGCCGCCGTGCCGGGGCCTTGCGGGCCGGAGCGGGCGAGGGCGACTCGGCCACGCTGGCCGGCGGGGCGGTCTTGCGCACGGCGGCGGGCTTGGCCGTCTTGCGGGCCGGCACCTTGTGGGGCGCAGGAGCGGCCACGGGCACGTCGACGGTCTCGGTGGCCTTCGCCGCAGGCTTGGCCACCACCGCCTTGGCCGCACGTGGGCGCCGGACGTCTTCGGCGGCGAGCGGCGCGTCGTCGCGGGTCTGGGGCTGGTCGTGCGCAGCGATGAAGGCACGGACCTTGGGATAGACCATCTCGCGCCAGCGGCGACCGCTGAAGATGCCGTAGTGGCCTGCACCAGCAACTTCGTAATGTTCGCGGTGCTCCGCCGGGATCTGGGTGCACAGGTCGTGCGCGGCGCGGGTCTGGCCGGAGCCGGAGATGTCGTCCAGTTCGCCTTCCACGGTCAGCAGTGCCGACTGGCGAATGTCCTGCGGCCGTACGCGTTCGATCTGGCCTGCCTCGTTGCGCACGTCCCAGGTGCCATGCACCAGCTTGAATTCCTGGAAGACCGTGCTGATCGTCTCCAGGTAGTAGTCCGCATCCATGTCGAGCACGGCGTTGTACTCGTCGTAGAACTTGCGGTGGGCCTCGGCGCTGGCGTCGTCGCCCTTGACCAGATCCTTGAAATAGTCGTAGTGGCTGGTCGCGTGGCGGTCGGGGTTCATCGCCACGAAGCCGGTGTGCTGCAGGAAGCCGGGGTAGACGCGCCGGCCTTCGCCCGGAAAGCCCTGCGGCACGCGGTAGATGACGTTGTTCTCGAACCACTCGAAGCTCTTGTTCATCGCCAGGTTGTTCACGGCGGTGGGCGAGCGGCGGGCATCGATGGGGCCGCCCATCATCGTCATCGTCAGCGGCGTGGCCTCGCCGCGGCTGGCCATCAGCGAGATGGCGGCCAGTACGGGCACCGTGGGCTGGCAGACGCTCATCACGTGGCAGTTGCCGTATTCGGCCTGCACGTGGCGGATGAACTGCTCCACATCGTTGATGTAGTCGTCCAAGTGGAACTCGCCGTCGGACAGGGGAACGGTGCGCGCGTTCTTCCAGTCGGTGATGTAGACCTTGTGGCCCTGCAGCATGGTGCGCACGGTGTCGCGCAGCAGCGTGGCGTAGTGACCCGACAGGGGCGCCACGATCAGCACGACCGGCTGGCTCTTGAGCGTGGCCAGCACCGCCGGGTCGTCCGTGTAGCGCTTGAAGCGGCGCAGTTGGCAGAAGGGCTTGTCGATCTCCACGATCTCGTGGATCACCACGTCGGCACCGTCCACTTCGACGGACTGGATGCCGAACTCAGGCTTTTCATAGTCCTTGCCCAGCCGATAGAGCAGGTCGTAGCCCGCGGCCACGCGCTGAGCCATGGGCAACTGGCTGAACATGGAGCCGTTGCCGTAGAGCTTGGAGACGGCCCGGGCGAAGTCCGCGAAGGGCTCCATCAGCGAGCGCTGGGCTTCATAGAGGTGATACAGCATGGGGTCTGGGGCGCTAGTTTCGCTGCGTCGCAATATAGCAGCGGGTCCTGACGCGAGGGCGTACGCGCCGTCTGCATCGGCGGCGCTGCGCGGCACAAGTGGCGGATCGGCCGTGAACATGGCCGCGCGCATCAGCCATCGCGAGAAAAACCGGCGGTTCAGCTGCCGACGTAGCGGCCCGGCCGGTGGTTGATCCACAGGAACCCACCCATCACCCCGGCGCCGAGGATCGACCAGCCGACCCGCGAAGGCTCCACCACGAACAGCGCGGCCAGCAGCACGGTGCAGTCGATGGCCAGTTGCACCTTGCCGGCTCGCCAGCCGCGGCGTTCCTGCAGGTAGAGCGAGATGACCGTGGCGCCCCCCAGGCTGGCTCGGTGGCGGGCCAGGAACAGGCAGCCCGTGCCCAGCATCAGGCCCCCGAAGATGGCCGCGAAGGCCGGATGCAGCGCCTGGATCGACACGAATCGGGGGGCCAGCTCAGTCAGCACCGACAACAGCAGCACCGCGGTGAAGGTCTTGACGGTGAATTCGCCGCCCATCTGCTTCCACGCGAAGCCGTAGAAGGGCAGATTCAGCAGGAAGAAGCCCTGTCCCAGCCCGATCCCGGTGGCGTAGTGCAGCAGGAAGGCTGCGCCGGCGGTTCCTCCCGTGAGCAGTCCCGCCTGGCCGAACAGGACCAGCGCCATGGCGACGAACAACGTGCCGGCACACAAGGCCTGAATGTCCTCGAATCGGGAATGACGAAGTGAGGGCAAGGAAGGCCGTCCAGTGATGTCCATGGTGGGATGCTACGCAAGAAGCAGGCCGAATGGGCTTTAGCGGAACAAATTCGCAGATCGCAATCCTGGAATCCAGGACTTGCAAGGGTGGCGGCACGGCGTGCCAGAAATGACCTGCAAGCCAGCGGGCTGCGGCGCCTCAGGCGATGGCTTCGCCTGCTGACACACCTTGGCGTGGCTCGCCCGGTCCCGCGCGACAAGCGGAGCTCGACAGTGACGCCATCCCGCAAGTAAGGCCGGCCGTGGCCTTCTTGTTCAGAGCAGACCATTGAAGGAGTGCGACCGTGATGCTGCAAGTCTCTGCCCGCCAGTCCATGATGAGCACGCCGCCGGCCGACCCGGCGGAACTGCCGGTCCAGCCCGACCGCGGCACGCCGCCGACGCCTGGGCAGCAACCCCCGTCGCCAGTATTGCCGGCCATGCGCGGAAGGGTGTCCTTGCGGATGCGGGTGCATCACTCCTTCATGCGTGCCGCCGCTTTTCGCTGGCGTACCCTCTGAATGGCGTCGTCTCCGCTCTAGGCATCTGCCCAGCCAGCCGGCCTAACAGGTGGCGGGGGCGGACGCAAGCCGGGCCGCTAATGCCGACCGGGCGCTTGTCCGTCGGCAATGCGGCGCGGTACGGGCATTAATATCCTTCCAATGCCACCCCGAGGTGGCTTTCGTTGTCGGCGCGTCGCCGATGTCCTGAATACGAGGGAAGGTATTCCATGTCCGTCACCCAGAATCTCGAAGCCGCCGCCAATGCCGTGGTCGAAGACCTTGCCAGCGATGTCCGCGGCGTTCTGTCCAACAAGGACCTCGAAGGCGTTCCCCAGCTCAAGGCGCTGAAGCAGCGCGTCGATACCAAGCTCGCGATCGCACGGGAACTGGCCGCCGAGAAGAGCAAGGTGGCCGCGAAGAAGGCGAAGGAGGCAGCGCAGACGGCCAATGCCTACGCGCATGATGAGCCCTGGCAGATCGCGGGTGCCGCCCTGGCCGTTGGCGTGCTGGTGGGTCTGTTGATCGGCAGCCGCCGTTGATGGCGCTCACACTCAGTCGCCGTCGGCGTTTTGCCGGAAGGCGGTACGCATGAGTCGTCTGCTCGACATGGTGGGGATAGGACCGCGATGGCGTCGCTGGAAGGCGGCAGGTGCGGAAGCCGCGCTCGGCGTCCATGACCGCGCGCAGCTTGCCGGTCTGGCTTGGCAGGAAGCGCGTGCGCCGCTCGCGCAATCGGCACTTCTCTCGGCACTGCTTGCACTGGTGAGCGTTGTTGTCGGCGTGGTCCTATCGGGTGCCGTGGTCGTCCACTACTGGGATGGTCCGTTTCGCGTCCGAGCGGCCTGGTGGGTGGCTCTGGCATGGGCCATCGTCTGGGTCGTGCTGCTGGCGTTGCTTCTGGCGAGGGTGCGGCAGACATCGCAGGCAGTCCTTCCGCTGACGCAGGAACTGCGGCGCGACCTGACCGGCGGTGCTGACCCCAATGCATCGCCAGCGCCCGCAGCCCCGGCCGATGTCGCGGCAATGCGAGAAGAGGTCCTGGCGCGGATCGCCGAGCAACGCGCGCGTCGCGCGCTGCTGCAGGAGCGCCGTGCGGCCGCGCAGGCCGAAGCCGCTGCACGCGCCGCAGCGCAACCGCCCGCGCAGCCTCTGTCGGCCACCGCCATGCGCATGGCACGTGAGCACCCCGTCGCGACGGGCGCCGCTGCCGCCGCCGTGGTGGCCGTGTTGG